>CAJLYN010000074.1 GCA_905210875.1 uncultured Bacteroides sp.
TCGTGACCGGGGGTGTCGAGGAAGGTGATGCGGCGACCATCGTCGAGTACGACGTTGTAGGCACCGATGTGCTGTGTGATGCCGCCTGCCTCGCCGGCGATGACGTTGGCATTGCGTATGTAGTCGAGCAGCGATGTTTTACCGTGGTCGACGTGTCCCATGACGGTTACGATAGGCGGACGTTGGGTGAGGTTCTCTTCGCTGTCTTCTTCTTCATCCATCGATTCGGCTACTTCGGCACTTACATATTCGGTCTGGAAGCCGAATTCTTCGGCCACGATGTTGATGGTCTCGGCGTCGAGACGCTGGTTGATAGATACCATGATACCCAGGCTCATGCAGGTGGCGATGACCTTGTTTACGGGTACGTCCATGAGACTGGCCAGGTCGTTGGCGGTAACAAACTCGGTGAGTTTCAAGATGCGGCTCTCTTCCATTTCGCGCTCGGCTGCTTCTTGTGCCTTGGTCGAGAAGGCTTCTCGTTTCTCTTTCCGCCACTTGGCACTTTTCTTTTGTCCTTTGGCGGTGAGTCGGGCCAACGTTTCCTTGATTTGCTTCTGCACATCTTCTTCGTTGACTTCAGCCTTAACGGGCTTTTTCAGCTTCGACGGTTGCGGTTTGTTGTTGCCGTTGTTGTGGCGATCGCTGCTGTAAGAGTTGTCGATGTTGTGTTCGATGTCGATGCGCTCTTTCTTGATGCGTTTGCGTTTTTTGCGCTCGCCATCGTTTTCTGTGGTTTCGGGGGCTGTTGCCGGTGCGGGCCGTTTGTTGTCGACGCGCTGTTTTTCCTTGGCTTCCCGCTCTTTGCGCTTTTCTTCTTTGCTTTTTTTCTTGGGACGGGTCTGCTGGTTGATGGCCGACAGGTCTATTTTCCCCACCACGTTGATGCCGGGAGTTTTTACCGTGTTGAGTTTGAATATGCCGTTGTCTTTTTCCGGGGTGTTTTCGGCGTGCTCTTCTTGGGCGACGGGAGCCTCTTCGGCGGTTTTTTCTTCCTGAGGGGTATTTTCCTCGTCGTCATTCGGCATGTCTACAACCTCATCTTTGTCATCTTCTTCGGCGGTACGACTTTCTTTGCTCTCTTCGGGAGCCTCTTCTTCAAAGTCGGTGTCGTCGTTGCTGTCGTTTTCTATTTCGTTGTCCGATTCAGGTTCGGCGGTTGGCGGCACTGTCTCGTCGATTGCCGGCTCTTCGATGGGTCCCGGCTCTTCTTCGGACTCTGCTTTCTTGGGCTCTTCGACTTTTTTATTCAGATTGTCCAAGTCGATTTTTCCTACCGCTTTGATGTGTGGTTTCAAAGATTCGTCGATAAATGTCTTTATTTCCTGAGACTCGTTGCCGGTCTCTTCCTGGGCGGCCTTTTTCTCTTTCTGCCGTTCCTGGCTGATACGTTCCGACTCGATTTTCAGATTTTTGTCGGAACTGAACTCTTTGACGAGCATCTGGTACTGCTCGTCGGTGATTTTGGCGTTCGGGGACAATTCTATCTCGAAACCTTTTTTGCGAAGGAACGCGGCTACCGTCTGTATACCTACGTTTAAATCTCTTGTTACTTTATTTAACCTTATCGACATAGTTACATTTTAACGTTGATGAATCTTGTTGGCCACTTTTCTTTTCCTCTTGTGGCTGCGAGAGCGTGAAGGTCGGCTCGTTTGGGCCGCTTGTCCCGACGGCGTTTTACTGTGC
The DNA here is from genome assembly GCA_905210875.1 of uncultured Bacteroides sp. GTDB lineage: Bacteria > Bacteroidota > Bacteroidia > Bacteroidales > UBA11471 > Caccoplasma. The sequence goes on from CAJLYN010000074.1 coordinate 1,690, forward strand.
TTCTTCGTCGGAGTCTTCAAATTCTGCTTTCAGAATCCGGATAACGTCATCGACGGTATTTTCTTCGAGGTCGGCACCTTCGATGAGTTCTTCGCGGCTCTTGGCCAATACGCTCTTGGCGGTGGCGCAGCCGATGCTTTTGAGGGCTTCGATTACCCATTCGTCGATTTCGTCCTTGAACTCATCGAGGTAGATGTCTTCTTCTTCGCTCTCGTCGATGTCGCGGTATACATCGATGGTGTATCCGGTGAGCATGCTGGCCAGCTTAATGTTGAGACCGCCTTTTCCGATGGCGAGAGATACCTCTTCGGGTTTGAGGAATACCTCGGCCTTTTTCTCCTCTTCGTTGAGGCGTATCGAGGATATCTTGGCGGGGTTCAGCGCCCGTTGTATGAAGAGCGACGTGTTGGTCGTGTAGTTGATGACGTCGATGTTTTCGTTACGCAGTTCGCGCACGATGCCGTGTATGCGCGAACCTTTCACACCTACGCAGGCGCCTACCGGGTCGATGCGTTCGTCGTACGACTCAACGGCGATTTTGGCACGCTCGCCGGGGATACGGGCCACTTTGTGTATGGTGATGAGCCCGTCGTGAATCTCGGGTACTTCGAGTTCGAAGAGGCGGCGCAGGAAATCTTCCGACGTGCGCGACACGATGATTTTGGGGTTGTTGTTCTTGTTGTCGACCTGCAAGATGGCGGCACGGGCCGTCTCGCCCTTACGGTAGAAATCGCCGGGTATCTGTTCGGTCTTGGGGAGTATCAGTTCGTTGCCTTCATCGTCGATGAGCAGCATCTCCTTTTTCCATATCTGGTACACTTCGGCGCTTATCAGTTGGCCTATTTTGTCTTTGTACTGGTTGTAGATGGCGTCTTTCTGGAGCTCCAGAATTTTCGAGGCGAGGGTCTGTCTCAGGTTCAAGATGGCGCGACGGCCAAACTTCTCGAAGAATACTTCGTCGGTAACCTCTTCGCCCACTTCGTAGTCGGCATCGATTTTTTTTGCTTCCGACAGGGAGATTTGCAGATTGGGGTCTTCCACTTTGTCGTCTTCAACCACTTCGCGGTTGCGCCATATTTCAAAGTCGCCCTTGTCGGGGTTGACGATGATGTCGAAGTTTTCATCGGTGCCGAACATCTTTGCTAATACGTTGCGGAAAGATTCTTCCAACACGCTGATCATGGTGGTGCGGTCGATGTTTTTCAGTTCCTTGAATTCGGAGAAGGTGTCGACCATGCTGATTGTTTCCTCTTTCTTGGCCATTTTATTTAAATCTGATTATGTATTTTGTATATTTTATTTCGTTGTAGGGGAAAGTCAAGTCTTCTTCAACCTCGATTTTGCGTTTGGCTCCTTCGGGTTTTACCTTTTTGGTGACGGTAAGGGTGAATGCCTCTTCGTCGGCCGCTTTGAGCGTGCCGGTGAGTTTCTGTCCCGAGCGGGAGAGCACCTCGACTTCGTTTCCAATGTTTTTCTGGTATTGTCTGACGACCTTGAACGGCGAGGTGATGCCGGCCGACCCCACTTCGAGCTCGTAGTCTTCGACTTCGCGGTCGAGGCGGCTCTCGATATAGCGGTGCAGGGTGGTGCAGCGGTCTATGTCTACACCTTCGTCGTTGTCGACTTCGACGACAATGCGGTTGTCGGGCGATACGGTGATGTCTACGACAAACAAGTCGGTGCCCTGTATGCCCTCGTTTACGATTTCTTTTACGGATTGGAGGTCAATCATGTTGCTGGGTTATTGGCCGATATAAAACGAGGGGACAAACTTGTCCCCTCTCTTTCGGCTCATTTACGAGGGCAAATATAGTTCTTTTCTTTGGTGTGCGCAAGTACCCTTTTCTTATTTATCTATTTATAGGGGTTGGTAAATGTACTTTTATTGTTTTTTAACGAAAGTTGCATTTTCATCGACCGGTAGGGAATGGAAAATTACGAAGTTCTTTTCTCAATATCAGTTCGTTTCCGTTGCAGTAGCGGTTGCATATATCGTGGAATCGGGCGCCGTGGTTCATCTCGGAGAGGTGCGAGAGTTCGTGCAGGATAACGTAGTCGATGAGCCGGTCGGGCAGATACATGAGGTGGTAGGAGAGGGTTATGTGCCGGTCGCTCCGGCACGAGCCGAGTCGTCGTGTGCCCCTTCCGATGGTTACGCCGTTGTAGCTGTTCCCGGTCTTATGGGCCCAATATTCAAGACGTTGTGGAAGAAATTCCTCGGCGGCTTTTTTCAGGTATCGGTGTATGACGCGGGCCAGGGCCTCTTGTATGTGGGGATCGTTATGGTCGGCTGTGGCCGGTAGGGCAATGTGCAAGATGTTGTCGTGCAGGCGACTGTGTATTGTCGGTTCTTCGCTGCTTACGAGTTCGATGACAAACGTGCGGGTGTATAGGGTATCACCCGGTTGCAGGAGGATGGTGCGGCATCGGGCAAAGAGGCGGCGCAGGTCGGTACGTCGGTTCTCGATGGTCTCTTTTACCGTTGTTGTACGGGTGTGTGGGGGAATGGTTGCAGAGAGTCGTCCCTGTTTTATTCTGAATATGAGATGGCGTGCGGTGCTGCGTTCGTGCAACGACACGATTCCGAATTCTTTGTCGGTGATGGTGCGGATATTCATGCCGCAAATGTACAACTTTTTTATTGGCTGAGAATAGAGAGAAGTTTTGATAGGTAGGAGAGATGATGGGCGTCGATGTATTCTTCGTTTCCGGCTTCGGCCAGGGAGATGAGGTGGCTGGCAAATTGCAGTCTTACCTCCATCTCTTCTATGTGGGCAAATACGTCGCAAGGATCTACCGAGGTTATTTCCAGTACCTCGGGGTAGAAATCATATTTTTTGCAAATACTTTCGATGATGTTGTGTTTTTCTTTGGAGCAGGAGGCGTTGTCTCCGGCCAGAATAATCAAGGTTTGCAGGAGTGCGGCAAGTTCTTTTCTCGAAGGCTTTTTGTTTGTCATACAAAACAATTTTTATCTTGTATGACAAAAGTAGTAAATTTTGTATGGTTTTTATTCTTTTAGAGCATAATGAATGATTTATTTAGTTAATAAAACTAAATAAATGGTTTTATTACTTGTCGTTCCACCCCAAAGCGATATGGCGGAAAGATGGAATGTTGCGGGTTACAGGTTGCTCCTTGTATCGGCGCCCCATAGCAGTTTTTTGCGCAGCACATCGGCGAAGACCTGTTTGTCGCGTTTGACGACGTGCGTCGAGAAAGCGGCTTTCCGCAGTGTGATGCTTTCGCCCGAATGTTTCTCTTCGGAACGGCCGTCGAGGCTGACGAGGAAATGGCGGTTGCGGCCTTCGGCCACCAAGGTTATCTCGGCGTTGTCGTCGATGATGAGAGGCCTTACGTTGAGGCTGTGCGGGGCAACCGGGTTGATGATGAAGTTTGAGGCGTTCGGGGCCACGATGGGGCCACCAACGCTCAGTGAGTAGCCGGTCGATCCGGTAGGCGTGGACACCAGCAGCCCGTCGGCCTGATAGGTGTTGAGAAATGTGCCGTCGAGGTAGGCGTGTATGGTAATCATCGATGAGGTGTCGAGTTTCAGCACGGCCACCTCGTTCAGGGCAAAGGGCCAGGCCGCCCGGCTGCCATCGATGACGTGCAGCAGTGTGCGTTCTTCGATGTGGTAGTGGCCTGCCATGATTTCGTCGATGGCCTGCGCCGTTTCGCAGCACTGTACGTCGGCCAGGAAGCCCATGCGGCCAAGGTTCACGCCGAGAATGGGAATCTCTTTGTCGCCGATGCGCTCGGCTGTTTTCAGGAAGGTGCCGTCGCCGCCGAGGCTCAGGGCCAGGTCGGCCTCGAAATCATTGTCGGCAACGAGGGTGGCTTCGGGAGTTTTCACGCCCATTTTGTGCAGAAGAGTGGCAAACTCCCGGTCGATGAGAAGTTCGGGTGAATAGGTTTCCAGTGAAGAGAATATGGCTCGTATCTCCTCTTTCCGGTCTGAGGCGTATGATTTTCCGAAAATGACAATGCGCATGATTTGACGATGACGGTTTGTGTGGAATTTTTACGAAATATAATGCAAATGTGGAATAGTTTTTTTCAGAATTGAGCAAAAGCTATTATTTTTGCGAATATATTTTGACGACAAAAATAGTCAAAAATATACTTCCCGCCTATGCGGAAATTTAAAAAAACGGAATAATCTCTATTGTATCATGACACAACTCAGCGTGAACATAAACAAAGTCGCCACTTTGCGGAATGCCCGTGGGGGACAGATTCCCGACGTACTGAAAGTGGCTATCGATTGTGAGCAGTTTGGCGCGCAAGGTATCACGGTGCACCCGCGGCCCGACGAACGCCATATCCGTTATGCCGACGTATATGCTTTGCGTCCGGCCCTTCACACCGAATTCAACATCGAGGGCAATCCCATCGGTCGCTTTATCGATCTTGTCTTGCAGGTAAAGCCGGCACAAGTAACCATGGTACCCGATGCCGCCGATGCCATAACCTCCAATGCCGGGTGGGATACCCGCAAGAACTTCGACTTCCTCAGCGAGACGGTCGACCGTTTCAATCATGCCGGCATACGCACGTCGATATTCGTCGACGCCGACCTCGAAATGATTGAGTGGGCTGCCAAGACGGGTACCGACCGTATCGAGTTGTATACCGAGCCCTATGCCTCGGGCTATGCTGCCGACCGCGAGAAAGCCGTAGCCCCGTTTGTCGAAGCTGCCAAGCTGGCTCATAAACTGGGTATGGGGGTAAATGCCGGGCATGACCTCAACCTCGAAAATCTGCGTTATTTCCACGAGCAGGTGCCACATCTCGATGAGGTGTCGATAGGACACGCCTTGATATGCGATGCGCTCTATTATGGGCTCGAAGAGACGATACACCGATATCTCGATTGTCTGAAATAAAAATATATAACCGCTGTTCGAATAATAAAAACACTTACCATGACTTTTATGCTCTCTCTCCTGGCTCAGACCGCCGTGGTCGAGCCCGTGCAGGCTGCCGCTCTCGAAGCACAGACCGCCGTTCCGCCGTTGAACCTGTGGTCGCTTTCGCTCAAAGGCGGATTCATCATGATACCCATCGTTCTCCTCTCCCTGGTTACGATATACATCTTTGTCGAGCGTCTGCTCGTGTTGCGCGACGCCGCCCGGCAAGACGACACCTTCATGCAGCGCATCAAGGATTACATTCACGCCGGCGACATCGACTCGGCCTTGAACCTCTGCAAGAAAAATCCCACACCGGTTGCCCGTCTCGTCGAGAAAGGCATCACCCGGCTGGGGCGTCCCATGAACGATGTGCTGGTGGCCATCGAAAACGTGGGAAACATCGAGGTGGCCAAGCTCGAACGCCGCTTTACCTGGATAGCCACTACCGCCGCCGGTGCCCCCATGCTCGGGTTCCTCGGTACGGTTACCGGTATGGTGAATGCGTTTTACAGCATGGCGGCTGCCGGCGAAGCGGCCGACATCACCACGCTGTCGAGCGGTATCTACGAAGCTTTGGTTACTACGGTAGCCGGTCTGGTAGTGGGCATCATAGCTATGTTTGCCTACAACTATCTGGTTTCACGGGTCAATACGGTTGTCAACCAGCTCGAAGCCAGCACCATGGAATTTATGGATCTGCTCAATGAGCCGGCCAACAAGAAATAGAATGAGGAGAACGCATTATGGCTCTTAAACGCAAAAACCGCATCGAGGCCTCTTTCAGCATGGCTTCGATGACCGACGTAATATTTCTGTTGCTCATCTTCTTCATGGTAACATCGACCTTTGTATTCCCCAACGCCATAAAGGTCAACCTCCCGCAGAGCAAGCAGCAGACTACCGTCAAGCCGTTGGCTCGCGTAACCATCGACGCGTCGCTCAATTACTACGTTTCGGTGGGAAAAGCCAAAGCCGTGAAGGTGGCCTACGAAGAATTGCCCGCCTACCTGACCGAAGCCCGCAATCAGGACCCCGAAATGTATTTTGCCCTCTATGCCGATGAAAGCGTACCTTACCGCGAAATCATGAAAGTCCTCAATATCGCCAATGACAACCAGTTGCGCATGGTCTTGGCCACACAACCTGTAAAAGAGTAACCCCTACGACGTGGAAGCAGAAAATAAAAATCGGACGGTCGCACTGGCAGTAACGGTTGTCGTTCACGCCGCCATCTTGTTGCTGCTGCTGTTTTACACCCTGTCGGCTCCGGTGATTACCGAAGACGACGGCAGCGGTGTCGTGTTGCAACTGGGTGTCGTCGATGCCGATGCCGGCACGTTCACCCCCGCAGTGGCAGCACCCCGTCCGCGTCCGGTCGAAGCCGAGCCCGTTGTTACGCAGGACATCGAAGAGACGGTCGCTCTCGACGAAAAGAAGCCCGAGCCCGAAAAGACAGTTGCTCCCACCGAAAACACCCCGCAGCCGCAGCCCGAGCCCGAAACTTCGCAGATAGATGACTTGTGGGCCAGCGCTCTCAACAAGGGAAAGACGGCCGACAGTATCGCCGCCGACAATCACCGTAAAGGCTCACCCCAAGGTACCGCTCCCTCGGGTGCCACTGTCGGTTCGCCCGGTTATGGCGACTATGACTTGGGCGGGAGAGGGCTGGTGGGAAGTCTGCCCAAGCCCGAATATACAGGCACCAACGATGAGGGAACCATCGTCGTAGAGGTGCTGGTCGACCCCCGTGGTCAGGTGGTACAGGCCAACGTTACTCCCTCGGGCAGCAAAGGTACCGCTGCCTCCAACGCCACCTTGCGCAGTCGTGCCGAAGCGGCCGCCCGCCGTGCCGTCTTTGAGCACAAGGCCTCGGGCAACGAAAATCAATGGGGCACCATTACCTACTATTTCAAACAGAACTGAAAAACACCTGAAACTGATGCCGCAGCTGCGGTCGCTCCCGGTTCATGAAACGGCCGGTCGATACCTCGCCTGCCGGCTCTGACGATACGATGAACAACGGGATAATCCTACTCCTCATACTGGCAGCCTATTTTGCCGTGCTGCTGCTTATCGGCCGTTTCTCGGGCGGAAAGTCCGACGACAACAGCAACTTCTTCCTGGCCGGAAAATCTTCACCCTGGTGGCTGGTGGCCATAGGAATGATAGGCACCTCCATATCGGGGGTAACATTCATTTCGGTTCCCGGTATGCCCTTGACCATAGAAATGACCTACATGCAGATGGTCCTGGGCTTTGTCGTGGGTTACATAGCCATAGCCAAAATTCTGCTGCCCCTCTATTACCGCCTCGGCCTCACCTCGATATACACCTACCTCGAACACCGTTTCGGCCTCTGTTCCCACAAGACAGGTGCCGTTTTCTTTTTTATCTCCAAGATAATAGGCGCAGCCGCACGGCTCTATCTTGTTGTGCTTATTTTGCAACGCATCGTCCTGGCCGGCTGGAACATACCCTTTTGGGCCACGGCTCTGGCGGTGGTGCTGCTCATCTGGCTCTATTCCCACCGTAGCGGTATGCGCACGATTGTGCGCACCGATGCCTTGCAGACGGTTTTCATGATAGGGGCCCTGCTGCTTATCCTAGCACAGCTCATGACGCGAATGCATCTCGACGTGCAAGGGGTGGTCGATACGGTACGCGCGAGTGGGCTCGAACGTGTATTCGTCTTTGACGACTGGCAGTCGAAACAGAACTTCTTCAAACAGTTTTTCAGCGGCATCTTCATCACCATAGTGATGTCGGGCCTCGACCAGGATATCATGCAGAAGAATCTCTCGATACGCACGTTGCGGGAGGCGCAGAAGAATATGTATATCTATGGCACGGCCTTTGTCCCGGTCAATCTGCTCTTTCTTGTGTTGGGAATCCTGCTGGTGGCCTATGCCGGACAGGCGGGTATCGCCTTGCCCTCCAAGACCGATGAGCTCCTGCCCC
>CAJLYN010000075.1 GCA_905210875.1 uncultured Bacteroides sp.
GAAATTTACGACGAAGAAACCGGAAACCGCATCTACTTCGACCTATGAAAAGACATCTCCTCATATACACCCTGAGCCTGCTCATCGCAGGCGTGTGCGGCAGCTGCCTGCAAGACAAGGACAGCACGGCCACATGGACGCCCGACCACGTCATCGCCGTGTCGGGCATTTCGAGCGAGGGCTACACCCTCTACCTTGGCGACCGTTTCACCTGCGAGCCGCAGATTACCTTCTCCGACAGCACCCGGGCCGGCGACTACGACTATCGCTGGATTATCGGGAAAAGCGAAGTCATCTCTCGCGAGAAAAACCTCGACTGGGAGGTCGCCCTGCCCGAAGGCTACAAGCTCGACAGCGACATTCCCGGTGTACTGGTGGTGCGCAACACGGTGAACGAACTCGAATTCCGCCAGACCTTCACCCTGCGTCTTCTCACCGGGTACACCCCCGAATACATCGCCATCTACGAAACCGACGAAGGAAACGTCGAATGGATGTCGTTGCAGGGTACTCCTTATGAGTGGACCCGCACCTACGACAACATGATAGAGCGCGTAAACGGCACCACCGTGCCGGGGCCCTATATCGGAGCGTTCAACTCGACCGATGAAATAGCCATCTTCACCGGCCACACGCCCGACTACGGCGTCACGGTGAGCATGATCGACTCTGACGAGGGCGACGACTTCGTGGCCAACGTGGGCGAAATCGTAGGCAACATCTACGGCCGCGTGTACCTCGGCAGCGAACCCACACTCGACATCAAAGACGTTGTCTACGGCGAAGGTGCCAGCAAATATCTCATCAGCAACGGTACGCTGCACGTCTTCAACGGCCTCGAAAAGCGGCTGCCCATGTACGACGAGAGTACCTACATCAAAAGTACCAATGTTGCCCAAAGCGTCTCTTCCAAGCAGTTCATGCGCTTCAAGAAAGCCACCTTCGTGCGTCACAACGACGGGCGGGTAGGCTGCTTCCACGTCTACAACGACGTGATGGAGTGGGTAACAGCCGACGGCGAACCGTTCATGCTCGATACCATCTGTGGCTGTTTCTCGCAAGCCACCGGCGAAGGTTCCAACAAGCCCTACGACATCTATCTCGTAGGGGGACGCAACGGGGCCTACCAGATGCACCGTTTCCACGTCGACTACGTCAAGACCACGGTGCAACCCATCGTACACGAAGAGGCCTTTGACCTGCCGGCCGACCTGGTGGGAGAGGTGCGCTACTGGTTCGGCTCCTTCGGCGAGGAGTATGCCTTCTACGCCACCCGCAATGCCGTCTACCGCTTTGACTACCACGACATGACAGCCTTCACCCCCGCAGCCGCCCCGCTGGTACAATGGGACGAGAACCTCGAACTTCTCGACCTCTTCGTCTTGCAGGGCAGCACCTTCCGCGACGAAGACGACTGCACGGTAGCCTTCCTCTACAACGCCGAGACCCGCAAGACCACCCTGTGTGTCTACGATACGGTAACCGGCCGCATCTATGCCGAATACACCGACCTGCTGCCGGGTCGCGGTGTCTTCTTTACTGCCCGATAAATGTAAACCTAATCCTCCAAATATGAACGAAGAACGCCCTGTTATCGAATGTAGGAATCTCACCCATTACTACGGGAAGAAACTCGTCTACGAAAATCTGAACATCGTCGTACCCGAAGGCCACATCATGGGCCTGCTGGGAAAGAACGGTGCCGGGAAAAGCACCACGATAAACATTCTCAACGGTTTTCTCGAACCCCGCTCGGGACAATGTCTCATCTACGGCGAAGACACGCAGAACCTCTCGCCCGAGACCAAGAAACGCATCGGATACCTCATCGAGGGGCACATCCAGTATAGCTTCATGAACGTACACCAGATAGAGAAATTCTACTCCGGATTCTACGACAACTGGAACCGCGACGCCTACTGGTCGCTGATAAACCGCCTGAAAATCACCCCCCGCCAGAAAATATCGACCATGTCGTGCGGACAACGCGCCCAGGTGGCCCTCGGCCTCATCCTCGCCCAAGATCCCGACCTGCTCATTCTCGACGACTTCTCACTCGGTCTCGACCCGGGTTACCGCCGCCTCTTCATCGACTACATGAGAGAGTACTGCAAGAGCCAGCACAAGACCGTGTTCCTCACCTCACACATCATTCAAGACATGGAACGTCTCATCGACGACGTCATCATCATGGATTACAACCGCATGCTGGTGCAAGGACCCGTCAAAGACTTTACCGACCGCTTCAAGGGCTTCGCGTTCGACCTCGACCGCGACGACGTAACCTTCGGCAAAGACGAGGCGGCCAACGTCGAACACATCAACAACCACTACGAGTTCTACACCTACGACGACGAGACGGCCGTCAAGGCCCTGCTCGATGCCAAGGGGCTCGCCTACCATAACTTCTCGCGCATGAATCTCACGCTCGAAGACGCATTCATAGGTCTCACCGGTAAATACTAAGAGGCAATGAAACCGATATGGCATCTCTTTTACAAGGAATGGATTAAGACCCGCGCCGCCTTCTTCGGCACGCTGATAGTGGGCATCGGCGTGGTCTTCTATATCTTCATCGGCGTCGAAAACCGCATCACGCTCATGGGCGCCAAGGGCTATACCCTGTATATGCTGTACAACAATCCACCCGTCATCTACTACGGACTGCTGCGTTACATACCGCTGCTGGCCGCCGTGTGCATTGGCGTGTCGCAATACGCCCCCGAGGTGGCCCAGCGCCGCATACGCCTCACCCTGCACCTGCCGGTGGGCAACCGCACGCTCATCGCCGGAATGGCACTCTACGGCCTGCTGCTCATCACGCTATTCAACGCCATCGTCTTCGCCCTGTTCTGCTACAAAAACAGCGTTCTCTTCCCGGCCGAGGTGACGGTGCCCGTGCGTGAAACCCTGCTGGGGTGGTTCCTCGCCGCATACTGGGTCTACAACTACATCGCCTTCACAGCCCTCGAACCCAACCGCATGCGTCAGCTCTTCTATGCCCTCACTGGCCTCGTCGTGCTCTCGCTCTACTTCTACAACGTACCCTTCCACGGAGCTTACAGCGCTTCCGCACCCGTGCTGGCGCTGCTGGCGCTGCTGTCGTGCCCCCTCGTTCTGTTCAGCGGATACCGATTAAACAAAGGAGAAAGATAATGACACACAAGATACTGCACATCATCGCCGCTCTTTTTACGGCCCTGGCCGCCGCTCTCGTATTGCCCTACTTCTGCAAGAGCAGCGGGAGCTCCTTCGCACATCTCTACACCGATGCCGTCTACTCCGAAATCTTGCAGGATTTCATCTTCTCACGGTACGAATACGTCAATGAAGAGGGTCAGATAAAGGCCTATACCGTGTATCGCGATTCGCGGGGCAACCGCATCGACCGTTCAACAGTCGACTCGCTCTGCCCGCTCAACAATGCGACCCAACTGGCCTTTGAAAACCGTTTCCCCGACACCATCTGCGGCGTGGCCGTTACGGCACGGCAAGCCGAAGAGGCCGTCTTCCGCCACCGCATCTCGATGCCAGCCCTCGACTACGGTCTCTACGACCTGGTCGACAGCCATAGCTACCTGTCGCAAAAATTCAACACGCAAGACCTCCTGCGCTTCACCGCAACGGGTCTGGAATTTCTCCTGCCCGAAAGCAACAGCATCGACACGGCAAAGACCCGACTCTTCGACCGGGCTCTCGCCCAGAGCGGGTTTGAAGCACCAATGAGCCGCATATGGTCGCCCTCGAACCGCACCGACATCGAGCAGCAGGGCTTCTTCCTCAACGACCGCAACGGCCGCCTCTTCCGCCTCTCCATGACCGAGGGGGCACCCGTTATCGAACCGCTTGCCCGCCCCGACGACAAAGAGGTGCTCCTCATGAGTTTCGGCGACGAAGCAGATTTCCTGGCCATTGTCGTTGCCACCGACGGCAGCAGCTACCTCATGCCTCGCGACCATGCCTCATACCGTCGCCTGCCACTCCCTTCGTTCAAGGGTAAGAGTGTCTCGCTCTCGGGCAACCTCTTCTACTACTTCTTCACGCTCGATGCGGCCGACTCTACCGAGTATGTTGTCATCGACAAGGCCCTGCGCCCGGTAAACCGGTACGTCTCGGCCCACCCTGCAACCGACAACGCCTTCAAGGCGGCCGATTACCTGCTGCCGGTGCGCATTACACAGTCGGCCTCGTCGGGTATAGGCCTGCGCTGGGGCAACCCGGCCCACTTCCTGCTCGTCAACGTAGTGCTGGCCATTGTTACCCTCCTACTGCGCCGCCGTCAGGGATACAAACTTCCTGTACTGGTCATCGACACCCTTCTGGTACTGCTGCTGGGCCTCTGCGGCATGGCCGGCGCATTTGCCATACCTTACCGCCGCAACGATAAAAAAGACAAACTTCCGCTATGACACGCACACAGATAAAACACCTGCTCTATAAAGAGTGGATAAAGACACGCTGGTACGCCGCCGTAGGGCTGGTGGTGAGCCTCGCCCTGTCGGTCTATACCTGCATCAATGCCGTATCCATGCTTCACGACCTGGGCGGCGCCTTCTTCTACTCGACCCTGCTGACGGGCAATATCGCCCTCATGACTCAGCTCAAATACCTGCCTTTGGCAATAGCTCTGCTCATAGGCTTGCCCCAGTTCCTGCCCGAGATTACCAACAAGCGCATACGCCTCACCCTGCACCTGCCCGTGGGCTGTACGGCCGTTGTCTACACCATGGTGCTCTATGGCCTTGCCGTCTTCTGCTGCACCCTGCTGCCGGCCCTGCTCATCACGGTCATCACACTGGCAGTCAGCTTCCCGGCAGAGGTGACCGTCGCCACCTTGCAGACCCTGCTGCCCTGGTTGCTTGGCGGTATGACCGCCTATTTCTTCACGGCGATGATAGCCTTTGAGCCGGTGTGGAAATTCCGCTTCGGCTATATCCTCATCGCCTACTTCACCCTGCGCTTTTTCTACCTCGGCTACGGGGTGGGAAATGCCGTAACCGCCTACCCGCTGCTGCTCATCATCACCCTGATATCGAGCCTGGCAGTTATCTACACGTCGCACCGTTTCAACAAAGGAGAGCTCTGATTATGGCAAAGATTGTACGTTTCCTCCTGATACTCATCACCATCTTCACCCTGTCGTTCTATCTGCCGTCGTTCTACCGACGCACGGTCGAGAAACGTCCGCTGAAAACCATGATATATTTCAGCGAAGTGTCGCACGACTTCGTCATTGCCCGCGAAAGCATCGACTCCACCACCCAGGAAGCCGCCATGCTTTACTACGACACCCGGGGTAATCTTCTCTCCGAGACCGAATACATGCAGCTGTTGCCCTTCAACAACCGCCGCAAACTGAAACTCATGGGCCTCATGCCCGACTCGCTCGACGGTGTCGCCCTCACGACTGACGTGCTGAAAAACGTGAAACGCAGCATGCTCGTGGCCGACCGCTCGTTCAGCTACGGACTTGCCCCGCTCTTCGAGTCGGCCCCCGAAAGGGTAGGGGTATCGCTTCCCGACGACATCTTCCGCATCGGCAAGAGGGGCATCGAGTTTATCGACTGCACGACGGGCGAGATACTCCCCGAGAAGAGCGCACGCTTTGCCCTGGCCATGCAGGCTGCCGGCTTTGAAGCTCCCGCCCGCGACATCTACGGCATACCCTCGGTCATCAAACGTTGGGACAGCGGCTACTTCATCACCGACCGCAACGGCCGCCTCTTCCACCTGATGATGGTAAAAGGCGCTCCCTACTGTCGCCCCATCGAGACCGGATTCGAGATAAAGAACATCAAATGTCACACCGACGAAGAGATTTTCTGCCACATCTTCGATACCGACAACCGACTCTATGTGCTCACCACCGACTACCGACTGCTGCCGCTCCCGGTAGAGATACCCACCGGTCGCTGCTTCATGACCTCGAACGACTTCTTCCGCACCTACAAGACGACCGAGAAAGACACGAGCATACTCTTCGCCCTCGACCCGTCGTTCGGCTTTGTGGCCCGACACGCTGAGAAAATCGACCACTACGACGACACCCCCGAAGCTGCCTGGGAGAGACATCTCTTCCCCTTCGCAACGATGAAGACACCGGGCTACGCCCACTTCATACCCCTGCCCAACCCGGTACGTGACTTCTGGTTGGTCAACCTCGTGTGCTTCCTGGTGTGGGCCGCCGTCAAGGCCTACAAGCGCCGCTCCCTGCGTCGGCCCGAAAACATCGGCGACGCCGTCATCATACTGCTGACCGGAGTCTACGGCCTGATTGCCGTGTGGCTCTTTCCCAACCGGAAATAACAATATGTGTCTCACTTAAAATCATCACCCTTATGGAAACTGTAAGTGCTAAACCTCAAAAAACTTCATTCATCGGGTTCGCCGCCTTCATGATTGTGCTTTTCACCATGCCGCTGGGCCATGCCGCCATGATTATCATGGAAAAGACACTGGGCGAAACCTATCTCACCCCCGCCGCTTTTGTGTTGGGACTCCTGGGCGCCGCCCTGGCTATCTGGGGCTTCTACATCAAAAACGAAAACGGAGCCACCTTTGCCGGCCTCATCGGCGGTCTCATGACCTGGACCGGGTGGATCGAATTCACCTTCGTCTACTTTGCCCGCCGCTACAACGTAGCTCCGGCCATGGAAAACGGTGAAATCGTTACCAAGCCCGAATACCTCGTCATGATGTCGTCGGTAGGTTTCCTGGCCGTTGTCCTCATGTTCTACATATTCAGCGCTCGCACCCGTTGCGTCTTTTTCTGCTGGATACAGAAGGTACTGCGCATCAACCGCCACGAAGAGGCACTGCAAACGATACACCGCAACCACTCGCTCACCACTTTTGTAGAGACCAACATCATCTTGTGGGCCAGTTATCTGCTGCTGATGTTTGCCTACGACGATCATATCCTGGGCGACCGGCACCCGGTTACGGCCTTCATCGCTTTCGGTAGCCTCGTATGGTCGGCCTATCTCTTTGTAAAGCTCATGAAAATCCGCAAAATAGGCTACGCCATACGTTATGCCATTCCCACGGTCATCATCTTCTGGAATTTCGTCGAAATTCTCGGACGCTGGGACCTCTTCCGGGAAATATGGGTCGAACCGGGCGAATACAAGACCGAAATCATCATCATGTTCGTCGTCTTTCTTCTCTTTGCAGGAGGCCTCTTTCTACGTAAAAAACAAGAAACCAAATAATACTATTCACCTTTAATTAACAAGTCCTATGAAGAAACTATTACTCTTCACGGCGTTCCTCAGCTGTTTTGCTTTGGGACACGCACAGTCCAAAACCGTGGCTGTGGAAACAGCCGGTACACTCAGTACCCTCATCTCTGCCGATGAAGCTGCTACGCTCACCGACCTTACCGTGACCGGTTCCATCAACAAAGCCGACCTCGACACCCTCAACGGTATGCCCGCCCTGGCCACCATCGACCTGAGCGGTGCCAACATCGTGGCCTCGACCGAGGGCGATGTAACCTACGCCGAGAACACCATTCCCGAGGCATCTTTCATGAGCAACAAGACCTTGGTATCGGTGCTCTTCCCCACCTCGCTCCAATATATCGGAACCGAGGCTTTTGCCGACTGTATCAACATCAAGGCTATCGACCTGAGCACCTGCCCCAACCTTGTTGAGGTTGGTTACAGAGCCTTCGGTGGTATCGACGGCCTCGAAAGTCTCTCTTTCAACGGCTGCTCCAAACTCACCACCCTCGGTGATTATGCCTTCTCAAACGATTTCTACATCGCTTCGATCGACTTCACCGGCTGCACCAGCCTCTCGACTATCGGGGCTAATGCCTTCAACAACGTGCGCGAAGCTCTCACGACTCTCGACCTGAGCGATTGCACGTCGCTTACCGTCATCGGAAAAAGCAGCTTCAAATCGTTGAAGAAAATGACCTCGCTCACCCTGCCCGAGAATGTCGAAATCATTGGCATGGGTGCCTTCTATGCCTGCCAGTCGCTCGAAACCATCACCCTGCCTGCTTCGGTCGACTCCATCGCTCCCCACTCCTTCGGACAACCCAAAGCGATGAAGACCGTTGTATGCCTCGGCACCGATACCCGCGCCGCCGAAATGGCCTTCTCCAACAATACCTACATCTCTTCGGTCTCGACCAAACCCGCTGAGGAGAACTATGCCGACAAGGGCTACACCCTCGTCGTGCCCCAGGGCTGCGCCGACACCTACCGTGCCGGTATCGAGTGGGCCAAGTTCCCCTTCATCAACGAAGCTGCCGAAGAGCCTGCCGATGGAAAAGTCGTAGCCGTAGAGACCGCTGGTACACTCAGCACCCTCCTTACCGCCGATGAAGCCGCCACTCTTACCGCTCTTACCGTGACCGGTTCCATCAACAAAGCCGACCTCGATACCCTCAACGGTATGCCGGCCCTGGCTACCCTCGACCTGAGCGGTGCCAACATCGTGGCCTCGACCGAAGGCGATGTAACCTACGCCGAGAACACCATTCCCGACGGAACCTTCACCAGCAACAAATCGCTCAAAAACGTCGTGCTCCCCAATTCGCTTGTAACCATCGGCGACGAGGCATTCTACATGACCGAGCTCGAAACCGTCGATCTGAGCAACTGCTCCGAGCTGAAAGAGATTCTTGATTATGCCTTCGGGTCAATACAAGAAACCCTCACCACTGTCTCTTTCAACGGTTGCTCCAAACTCGAATCGATTGGCGATTATGCTTTCACCAACGATAAGGTAATCGCTTCGATCGACTTCACCGGTTGCACCAGCCTCACCACCCTCGGTAACCGTGCCTTCCTCAACCTCAACTCTGCTCTCGAAACAATCGATTTGAGCGACTGCTCCGCCATGGAAAAAATCGGCGACAACTGCTTCCGCGGCTGTAAAGTAGCCACCTCGATTATCCTGCCCGAAGGAGCAAAGGTCATCGGCGAAAATGCCTTCTACCAATGCAACGCCGTTGAGACCATCACCATTCCCGCATCGGTCGACTCCATCGCTCCCTATGCTTTCTATCAGCCCAAAGCGTTGAAGACTGTCGTATGCCTCGGCACCGATACCAAAGCCGCTGAACGTGCCTTCACCAGCGTACTCTCGTCTAAACCTGCTGAGGAGAACTATGCCGACAAGGGCTACACCCTCGTCGTACCCAAAGGCTGTGCCGACACCTACCGCGCCGGCATCGAGTGGGCCAAGTTCGCCGTCATCAACGAGTCGACTTCTGCCATCGAGAGCGTTGAAAGCAACAGCACAACGGCCGTTTACGCAACCTCCGATGCCATCGTTGTCGAAGGTGCCGCTGCCGGCACACCGGTAACCGTCATCGCCCTGAGTGGCGCTCAGGTGAAGAGTGCCGTGGCCGACGGTTCGGCTCTCTCGCTGACCCTCGACATGAAGGGTATCTTCCTGGTAAAAGTGGGCAACGAGGTATTCAAAGTCGTTCTCTAAACACTTCGTTTCTCTTCCATACAGACCCCCCCGCCGGCCGATTGGCCAACGGGGGGGCTTTTTATCCGC
>CAJLYN010000076.1 GCA_905210875.1 uncultured Bacteroides sp.
GATTTCAGAAACGAGGTCTGGCCGCCGGTGTCAAGAACGAAGGAATATGTCGTACCGTCGACAGCCATATCCAACACCAGTTTACCGGCGACAAGCCGGTAAGGTACCGTCGAAACGACGGGCTGCGCCTGTGCCGCCAGGCAGCAGAGGCAGAGTATTAGCGAAGCGAACAGACGTCTAACCATGACCGATTATTTCTTGGCTGTTTTCTCGGCTTCGACGACAGCTTGGTAGGCGTTGAGGATTCCGCCCGAGGCGCACAAGTCTTCAAAGAGAAAGAGGTCTTGTGTGGCGTTCTCGTCGACACGGATACCCTTTTCAACCTCGGCACCCCGGCGCGAAGTTACGCTGCGGAGCAGAATGTCGCGTATCTGCGAGCCGGTGAGTTTGGGGAAATAGCTCTTTATCAAGGCAGCGGTACCGGCTACCGAGGCCGCAGCCAGGAACTCGCCGCTACCGGTGCGGTAGCTGTCGCCCGTATAGGCCGAATAGATGTCGATGCCGGGAGCGAAGAGGTCGAGGCCCTCTACACCGTAATTGGCGTTCATCGAGGGATTGCCCGCCTTGTCCGAGGCAGCGACGGTGATAAGGTTGGTCAGCGCTTTTCCGCCGTCCATGTTACGGTTAGGGAAGAAGGTTATCTCGGAGAGGTCGAGCGAAAGGTCATACACAGGAACGACAACCAATACCCCCTTCTCCTCGGCATATCTCAACATCTCGGCCACCCACCGTTTCTGCTCCTCGGGGTAAAGAGTGTTCTGCCCGGGCAGGACGATGACGTCGGCCCCGTGGTCGATGGCATAGCGCATGGCCAGGGCCATGTCTTTGAGATAGGGGTCTCCGCCGTTGGCACATACGCGCAGGGTCATGATGCGGGCCTGGTCGGCGATGCCGTCGCCACCCAGTCCGTTGCCGCGCTTGCCGGCAATGATACCGGCCGCCAGTACGCCCGGAGCAGCGTCGGCCGTGAGCAACTGGTTGTTGCCGTAACGGTCATCGGAGAGGTCGAGTGGGTCGTCTCCTACAATCTCGCGGCGGTGGTCGTTGCTCTCGGGCTTGTTCAGCACCTCTTCATACATCTCCCGTCCGTTGGCGACGGTAGGTACCACAAAGGTGTTGTAGACGGTCTCCCACTGGTCGGTATTGTAGAGACTGAATGCATAGGCCATGAGCAGGAATGCAGCATCGGATAGGCTGTCTTGCGGCGCGTCCTTGTCGTAGCAGGTTTCAAAATCGCTCAGTGTGAAACTCTCTTTCTCGGGAAAGCGTTTGCGCATCTGGTCGTAGAAACGGTCGCCATATTCCTTGATGACGTAGGAGAACATATATCCGCCGTATGCACGGGCCAACTTCGACTCACCCAGCACCTGGTTGTAGTAATAGTAGAACTCGCTGTCGGGAGCTTCGACCTCGACTCTGCGTCCGTCGACGATTTTATAGAATTTTCCCTGATTATAGATATAGTCGGCATAGCGCTCTTTGAGCCGCATGAATTCCCGGTCGCCCTCGCTCATGGTATACTCCATGATGCGGCCGTCCTTGCCGCCGAGGAAGTTCCAGCCGTAAAGGTCGTCGACAAGACCGTTTCTGTCGTCGTCTTTCTGGTTGGCTTTCTCTTTCCGGTTTTTCCAGATGGCCTGTTTCAGGTCTTCGTGTTCAATGTCCATACCACCGCCAATAAGTGCAACGACGGGGTGTTTCTTGACTTTACGGCCTTTCAGGTAATCGTAGGCCTTGTTGACGGCGGCACCGTACACGTGGTCTTCTTCGACCGAACAGTTGTACCAGTCGAGCTCACTTTGGCTCGATGTTGCGGCCTCTTCCTGAGCCTGCACATGAAGGCCGGCCAAGGCAAAGAGGACAATCCATATCGTTTTTTTCATATTTCGGTTTAATATATGGTTTCAAGTAGTGAGTTTATTCCAAAACTTCGGGTCCTTGGGCTATGGCTTTGAGGTCGATGTGGTAGGTCTCGGACATCAGACGGTTTACAAAGTCATACTTCTGCCGTATGAGCGGATATTTGTCGGCCGGATAATGCTGGTCAAACTCCTCCTGCGTATAGCGCATGGATATGTTGACATAGTCGAGAAACGCCTCTTCGCGGGTGGGTATCTCGTAGATATATATCGTCTGGTCGAACATGAGTCCGAAGATTCTGTCGACAAACCCCCGATTGAGGTAGTAGTTGGGGTCGCTCTCTTTGCCGATGCCGGTTACCAGACCGGTTTTGAAGTCAAACCCGTCGTAAAATTCGTCGGGAATCACGACAGTGCCGGCCTCCACGGCTTTGGCAAAAATCTTCTGCATAATCATGCCGCGGCGCTGGTGGTAGGTCTTGGCGTTGACCGGTTTGAGTATCTGCTCGCCACTGGTAGGGTCGGGCTCGCCGTCGAGGCATACCAGCCAGAAGTCAAGCCCGTCGAAGTAGTTGTTCTGGGGCACTTTGAAGGTAATTGTGCCGAACGTATTGGGAATATAGAAGTCATACACCAAATAGTAGTAGATGGGCAGTACCTTCTTGGTAATCTCGGGCGTGAGGTAGGCAAAGACATGATTTTTCATGAAGTCGACATACCACCGGGCCTGCTCGTCGGTAAGGTCGCTTCCGGTATAGGAGCCACCGCCACCGGTCCAGCTGCGGTTAAAGTCGTCGGAGCTGAAATCCTTGTATATAAGGTAGATGCCAAACTTCTTCTGAATGTCGATGATGTCTTGGTCCCACGGCTGATTTCCCTGCGGAAATTCAAACCGCGTGGGCATACCTTCGTTCGAGGGAATTATCGCCTCTTCCTTGTGGCAGGCGGTGAGGGCAATGAGCACCGAGAGAAAGAGACCTGATAGATATTTCATTTTCATATTCATGGGAAAATATTTTATCGTTCGGGTGCCAGTTGGTTTTGTTCGAGATAAGGATTCTTTTCCAGAATCGAGGGAGCCAGCGGCATGGCATAAGAGAGGTCGTTCTGTTGGAGCGTGTAGCGTTTGGTAACAACACCCTGTTTCTTCCAGTCGCGCGAGAAAGAAGGCATTCCGTAGCGCCGCAGGTCGAACCAGCGATGCCCCTCAAAACAGAGTTCGAGACGCCGTTCGAGGCGTATGCGTTCGAGCAGGGCATCACCCGTGAGCGTCGGGTCGATGGGTGTATAGTTCTCTTCGTTGAAACGCTTCTGCCGCAACTCCTCTATCAGGGTGCGGGCGAGAGCCTCCTGTTTGTTCATCACCGCCGCTTCGGCCGCATTGAGGTAGGCCTCGGCCAAGCGGAAAGCTTGTCCGAAGGAGTTGGAGTTACCCGGCTCATGGTTGGCCTCAATCTGGTATTTACCAAGCGGCAGATAGATGGCATCGTTGCGGTACTCGGTTACAATATAATGTTTCTTGCGCAAGTCGCCAGGGGTGAAGGCATCAAGCAAATCGGGCGAAGCGTTGAAAAACTTCTGCGTGGAGTTGTCGCTGAGGGTTACATACAGGTTCAGGTAATAAGAGATGTCGGCAATGCTGCCGTAGACCCAGATGCAGTCGGGGCTGTCCATCTTGATGAAGTTGTAGTAGGGCTGGGCGGTCGACGAGGCCGGCAGGGTGCGCAGGTCGGTGAGAGAGAAGCCCCATTCATCGATAACCTTCTGGGCGTAACGTTGGGCCTCGGTCCAGTTCTCGGTGTAGAGATATACACGAGATTTGAGCAGCTGCACCATGGGCAGACTGGTCTTGCCGTCGGGCTGGTACTGTTTCTCGCGGGGAAGAGTCAGATACAAATCCTCGGCGTTGTCGAGGTCCTGGAATATCTGTTGGTAAACCTCATCGACCGTATTACGTTTGAGAAATTTATTTTCGAGGGCACTGGTCAACTTCAAGGGTACGCCGAGCGATGTCTTGTCGTAATTGTAAGGCATGCCGTAGGTGTTTACCAGCAGGAAATAGTAGAAAGCCCGCAGGGCATAGGCCTGAGCCTTAACGTAGGCTTTCTCCTCGTCTGTACCTGTTACACCGTCGATATAGTCGAGGGCGGCATTGGCACCCAAAATAAATTCATAGGTACTTTCCCAGATGTTGATAGGCATCATGCCCAACCCCTCCATGGTGATAAACATAGAAGGCTGCCAGCCGAAGAGGGCTTCGTATCCGCTCTCGAAACTGATGGAGTTGTCGTCGAGCGTACCCTCGGTATCGGCGCAGCAGATGTCGTCGTTGAAGATTTCGAGATAGGCGCTGATACTGGTCGATCCCGATGGTTTGGGATAGGCTTCGCCCAACAACATTTCGTTGAGAGCATTTGCCTCTTTGGGAACGAACTCGCTTTGCGATTTAGGTTCGAGAAAATCGCCGCACGACAGTGCGGTAAAAGCAAGAATGGCGGTGAGAATATATTTGGTCATGAGATGGTTGTTTGTTGTGAGGTTATGTTAAAATCCGACGTTGATACCCAGAGAGAAGGTCCGGGGCATGACACTGTTCTGCACTTCGGGGTCAAATCCGTTAAACCGTTTGCTGGCAATAACAAATATGTTATTGACATTGGCGCTAAGCAACAAGTTGCTAACTCCGATTTTTTCAAGTTTCCCAGGCTTGATATTCCACGAAAGGCCTATCTGCTGACAACGCAGGAAAGAGGCATTCACCACCATGGCGTCGGACTCTTCCCACACATAGATGGGATATTCCGTTTCGCCATTTGGCAGGCTTATATATACCTGATGTTGTCCCGGTAAGGAGGGTATGATGGTATGCAGTTCATCACCCGGCTTTTTCCAGCGATTGAGCAGGTCGCGGTTTACGTTGACGTCGGGATCGGGCATGAAGTAGCGGTTGCCAAACTGTTCATACGGCGAGAGCAGACGTTTCTTTCCACCCAACAATACCGAGAAACTGGTACTGAGGGTAAACGACTTGTAACGTATGCTCAGGTTGAGACCGCCGGTAAAGAACGGATCGCGCTGACCCGAATACACGAGATAGGTCGTGGGGTCGAGCGTGCGGCTGCGCATCTCTTCGGGCACATCGAGCAGGTTAAAAAGCGGCTGTCCCGTCTGCCCGTCGAGCCCGGCAAACGAGTACGACCAGAAGCCACCGATGGGGTAACCCTCTCTGACGATGACATCGGTGCGACCGTTCAAGTAGTCGGC
The DNA here is from genome assembly GCA_905210875.1 of uncultured Bacteroides sp. GTDB lineage: Bacteria > Bacteroidota > Bacteroidia > Bacteroidales > UBA11471 > Caccoplasma. Next base: position 5,124 of record CAJLYN010000076.1, read on the forward strand.
CGTTACGGCTTCATAGTCCGATTTACCGGCTCGGTTCCAGTTTTTTGAGGCATTCACGCTGATACTCAGAGCAAAATCTCGGGTCTGTACCGGTGTAAGGCTGACGGTGTATTCCACACCCTGGTTGGTAATGATGCCGCCGTTCATGTTCATCTCGGAGATGCCGTATTCATAGGGTAACGACTGTGCTACGATGGCATTGGAGCGGCGGGAATAGTATTCGAGATTCATGTTTACCATGTGGAAGAGTTCCAAGTCGACGCCTACGTTCCAGCTTGTGGTACGTTCCCAACTGAGGTTGGGGTTGGGTATCTGCGAGATGGTCGACTGGTATTGGTTATAAAGGTTGGCGATGGTACCTTGGGTGAGAATCAGGTCGGGGCTGAGCCGGGTAATGGCGTTGCCCTGTATGCCGTAGGTTCCGCGGAAGTTGAGTATGGTAAGCCAAGGCATATAGTCTTTGATGAAGAACTCTTCCGAGGCCCGCCATGAGAAACCGAACGAGTAGGTGGGGTCGATGCGTCGGTTGGCATCCTGGCCAAAGCGGTTCGACGCATCGTTACGGATATTGGCATTGATTACGTAACGGTCGAGGAACGAGTAGGCAAAGGTGGCAAATACCGAGAAGAAGTTGTTGGTCTGGTTTGTCTTTCGCCATTGACCCTCGTAGATACGTTGAAGAATACCCCAAGCCTTGTCTACACCGCCGCTTATGGGTACCAAATCGCTGAGGGGGGTGGGTTGTACCAGTTTTTCACCTCGGTCGGGCACATAGCCATAGACGGTGTTGGAGATGGCGTTGTTGGTGGCCGAACGCACTTCCACACCGATGAGTGCATTCAAACGGCCTGCACGGCCGAACGATTTCGATATTTGCAGTTTGTTCTGTATGTTGTAGGAAGCCTGGTTGGCGTTGTTGGTAAACAGTTCACCGCCGAACGGTAGCATGGCGGCTTTAAATTCGGGGCTGTTGGGCAGCACCGAGTTGAAGTCGTAACCGCGATAGTCTTCGGCGATACCGAAGGTACGTTCGGTGCGGTACGACTGGTTGTCGCTGTTGGTGTTGCTGTATCCCCCGGTAAACTGGTAGGTAAGCCAGTCGAGAATGCGCCATTTCAGGTCAAGTGAGGCCGAGAGGTCGACCGACTTTGATGAGGAGCCGCTGTTGTCTCGTTCGTTCATGAAGTTGTACCCCAGCGAGGTAACGGTGTTGTTCAGGGAGTAGGTGGCTTTCTTTTGGTAGTAGACGGGATTACCGGCCGTGTCATATGCAGGTATGGTGCGGTTGGCGGTTGTGGCATATTGCACTGGATTGACGTTCTGTCCGAATCCGGTTGTTTCGCTCACACTACCGCTTATCGAAGCATTGATGCTTAACTTATCGTTGGGCGTGAAGTCAATGTTGATGCGGCCTGTCATGCGTTCGCTGTCGTTACCGATTTCCTGGCCCGACGACTTGGCATAGCTTACCGATGTGTTGTAGAATATCTTGTTGGTACCGCCGCGCACGCTCAGGTTGTGATTGTGGCTGAATGCGTTGCGGGTGAGCAGGTCGAACCAGTCGGTATTCTGAGTTTCCAACACGGCCCTTTGGCGCAGGAATTCTTCTTGCGAAATGTCGTTTTCGAGGTACATGCGCATGAGTCCCTCATAGGTGTAGGGTTGCTTGATGGGCACCGAGGCGTAGGCGGTACCCCAGTTGAAAGCCTCTTCGGAGAACTGTATGCGCTCTTGCGAGTTCATGTAGTTGAGGTCGTCGTAGTGAGGGCGGTTGGTTATCGAGAAGTTGGCCGAGTAGTTGATGGTGAGTCTGTCCATCTTTCCTTTCTTGGTGGTGATTTCGATAACACCGTTCGATGCTTTCGAACCATAAATAGCCGTAGCCGAGGCATCTTTCAACACGGTGATGGTCTCGATATCCTGAGGGTTCAACCACGAAATCTGGTTGCCGATGATGTTTTTCAGGTCGTCGGTCATGAGCGAGGCCGATTCCAGTTCGAGCGGGTCTTCCTGAATGATACCGTCGACCACCCACAGCGGGTCCTGGTTACCCATGAGAGTCGAAGTACCACGTATCTGTATCTGGGGAGAGGTACCTACGCGGGTGCTGGTGTTGGTTACGACCATACCGGCCACCCGGCCCTGCAACATCTGGTCGATGCTGGTGTATGCCGGCATGAGAATGTCGTCGACTTTCAACGTGGTATAAGAGCCTACAAGGTCTTTCCGTTTGATATTCTGGTAACCGGTTACCACCACCTCTTCCATCGAATTGGTGGTGGCAACAAGAGTGACGTCGATGCGGGTGTTACCCGTATAGGTCTTTTCCTGCGGCTCCATGCCGATAAACGAGAAGAGCAGTTTTACTCCCTTTTCATCGGGAATCAATATGGAGTAACGCCCGTCCATACCGCTAATGGCACCACCTGATTTGTTTCCTTTCAACTGTACGGTTGTGCCCGGCAGTACCTCCCCGGTCTCGTCTTTGACAATACCGGTAACATATACGTTGCGGGTAGAGCTCCTCTTTTTAATAAGGTAGGTGTTGCCCTCTTTCTCGTAGTAAAGATCGGTGCCGTTGAGACATAGGTCAAGTATCTCCGATACGGTCTTGTTCTTGACAGAGATGTTCAAGTGGTTTATCTCTCCTATCTCATTGCTCTCGTAAGAGATGATGCAGTCGGTCTTTTGCTGGATATACCAAGCGACGGCGTCGAAGGTGGCGTCTTTTACATCAATGGAAAGCCTGGCTTCCTGGGCACTGACCCGCAAGGGGGCAAGCAGAAAGAGAAGCAGGGCAATCAGACATCCGGTGTGGAGCGATGTCGGTCGTAATCCTGTTTTCATCATAGTTGTCTGGGCTTTGGTTTCTTCTATTTGCGCAGAAATTTTCTTGGAAGATTATCCCGCAAGTTGGTTTACAAAAAGTCCTGGGTAAAAAGGCGCTTGTACAAAAGCTTCCTGGCTATAAAAGCCGCACTTGATCCCGTATTTGTGTGAATAGTATTCCTCTGGGTTGTAGGCTTAGGTAGATGCGATTTCGGTTTCGTATCGTATCGGTTATTGTGTGCAAACATAAAAAAAAGAATTTATTTATGCTGTATGAAGACCGAGATAATTGCTTGTGCGTAGTTAAAAAGTCTTATTTATGGCTCTAAGATGGCCCAAAAAGCCTTTCTTGGTTGATTTCAGGTATAAAAGTTGACCCAACATGTATTTTCCTGAGAAATTTGTTTATATTTGCGGTGTCGAATCTGACAAATGTACATATATAGAATAAAATCCTTAACATTTAAAAAATTATTGCGTATGAAGAAACTTGACTCCTTCAAATCATTCTTCGCACTTGTAGTTGTGGCTCTGTTTGCCTTCACGGCGCACCCCGTACAAGCTGCTGTTACGCTCGAAGATTTGGCAGGGACCTATTCGTTCGTTGCCACGGGCGTAAGTGAAAATTCCGGCAATCTGCCTACAGAGTTCGATGTTGTTGTCAGCCTCACCGGCAATGAGAACGAAGTGAAGTTCAGCAACTTTGTAGCTTCGGCCAACTCTTTTGTAGGTACCTTCGATGCTGCTGCACAGACGATAACCGTAGCATTCGGTCAGTATCTGAACGACAACTTTGATATGCTGGGCGGTGAAGGTTATACCGAGCAGGGCTCCTTTGCCTTCACGGTAAATGCCGACGGAAGCCTCTCGACCGATGCTGTATTTGGAATCGCTTCATTCTTTGGCGATGCCGTACTCTATAGCGGAGCCACTCTCACCAAGACCGTGCAGGTAGATGTACCCCTGGCCGACGTGTTGGGCACCTACTCGCTGGTAGCTACCGAAGGTTACTATTACGATATGTCATCGCTTTGGCCTCTGCCCACCGAGACTCCCAAAACGACCGCTCGTTACACCGACTTTGACTTTACCATTGCCGCCGACGCCGCCAGTGGTGAAGATGCCCTTACCATCACCGGTATGTGGGGAATAGCCGACGCTGCTTTCAAGGCCACCTATAGCCAAGCCGATCGTCGTATCGTTATCTCCGCTCAGACGGTGGGAACCTGGGAACTTACCAGCGATGTATACATGTCGGTAAAATCGGCCACGGAGATTGTCTTTGATGATGCTAGCTTCACCGTTAAAGACAACGTTACCAACGAGTCTATCAACATCACGGCAGCTACGGCTACCAAGCAGGGAGAAACTTCTTCTGCCCTCGATCAGTTGGCAGGGACCTACACGTTCGTTGCCACGGGTGTAAGTGAAAATTCCGGCAATCTGCCTACAGAGTTCGATGTTGTTGTCAGCCTCA
>CAJLYN010000077.1 GCA_905210875.1 uncultured Bacteroides sp.
CACGATGCGGCTCCCGAACGCCCTTCGCCCGAAGTCCTTGCGCAACTGCCTGGCCTCTTGGCCGAGCAGACCGCCATACGGCAACAGCAAGCTACCCGCCTGGCCGAGATAAATGCCCGCCTGGCTGCCGACCGTAAGAACCGACAGGAGCGGGCCCGCATCGAGAAAGAGCGGCTGGCGCTACTGCCCGAGGCGGAAAACTGGGAGCGCCTCAACAAGCTTTTCGGCTCGGCCGACGGGCAGAAGTTCCGGCGCATTGCGCAGGGGTATACCCTCGACCGTCTGCTGATTTACGCCAACCTTCACTTGCAGAGTCTGTCGTCGCGGTATACGCTGCAACGTGTTCCCGAACGGCTGGCCTTGCAGGTAGTCGACAACGATATGCTGGGCGAGGTGCGCAGCGTGCATACACTCTCGGGCGGGGAGTCGTTTCTCATATCCCTGGCTCTGGCCCTGGGGCTTTCGTCGCTGTCGTCTTACCGCATGAATATCGAGTCGCTTTTTATCGACGAAGGGTTCGGTTCGCTCGACGCCGAGACCCTGCGCATGGCGATGGCGGCTCTCGAACATTTGCAGATACAGGGACGCAAGATAGGGGTCATTTCGCACGTGGCCGAGATGACCGAACGTATTTCGGTGCAGGTGCAGGTGCAGCGTGTCGCCAACGGTCGCAGCCGCGTGGTGGTCGTCGAGACATAAAGTTGCGGCTCATGTTGTGTGCCGTACAAAAAAATTACCGGGGATATGTTTGATAAATTCAAATCAAAGCATTACCTTTGCGCACGCAAAGCCAATCGGGGTGTAGCACAGTTGGCAGCGCGCCACGTTCGGGACGTGGAGGTCGGAAGTTCGAGTCTTCTCACCCCGACACAATACCTTGTAACTGTTTGATTTTCAGATAGTTGCAAGGTATTTGATTTTTTAGCCGGGACAAAAACGGGACATCATTAGGAGATTCCTATTTTATACGAAGGGGTGCGACTTGGCCAAGTCGCACCCCTTCGTTGTATTCTGGTATAAAAATGGGGTCAGGCTGTGCGGAAAATGCAGTAGTTTTTCTGTGGGGCAGAAAATTTCTTGAAAAACTGGCGGGCAGCAAGGCGGTAAATCAGTCCTCCGAAATGTTTGGCGTGTCGGGGGCATACGGCGATGCAGTGGGCACAGGAGAGGCAACGCTCTTTGTCGATGCGGCGTGGGTCGTTCTTGTCGATGGCTCCCACGGGACATTGTGTGGCACAGATGCCGCAGCGGTTGCATTGCCGGCTGGTTTTGGGTTTGAGTGGCGGGTTCATGGTCGGGCGGTAGGGGTAGTGTCCCGGTACTTCGATGCGGGGAGCCGTGGCCCAGTCGGGGTGCGTGGCGAGCCATTCACGGCTTTGGCTGCCGAGTTGCCGGGCTTCGGCCAGGTCGTTGTCGTCGGGGCGTCCGGCGGCCACTTGGGGGAAGATGGAATGTTGGGCAATAAAGAGTCCTGCCGAGATGACCGAAAAACCCTGCTCTTCGACCACATCTCTCAGTTCGAGCAGCGCGTCGTCGTAGTGACGGTTTCCATATACGCAGACGATAATGGCCGGAGTGTTTTTACCCCGTATCTGTCGCAGGGAGTCAACGGTTACGGTCGGTATGCGGCCGGCATATACCGGCATGGCGAAGATGGCGATGTCGTCGGGTGTGAGGGTCAGAGGTGCGGTCTGAGGGTGGAGTAGCAGGTCGGTGCGCTGTATGTCGGGCAGTGCGATTCCTTGGGCTACGGCATCGGCGATTTTGCGGGTGGTGCCTGTCGCACTGAAATAAATGGTATGTGTACAAGAATTTTTCATGACACCTCATTTTGACGATTCCCGACAAAGATAGAAATTTGTTCCTGTAAGTTGATGACGCGGGTAAGGGAAAAATTTTTTGCGTCATTTCCCGTGTCAGGGTGTCGTTATTCCGTTTTTTAGCGGGCAAGGGGGGAAATTATTCTTCTCCCACCGGACTCGATACACCTTTTAAGAAAGATTGTAAAGTGGAGTGGTGAAAGATGAATCCAGCCTCCTGCAATCGTGTGGGGGAGACCCACTGGCCTTCGGTGATAAAATGGGAGCGTTCCCCATAGAGCATGCGGAAGAACAGTCGTGGAATTTTTATCAGACGCTCGATGTGCTCGATACGAGCCAAGTCGCGAGCCAGCTCGCGTTGTGTAATGCCGCAGGGGACGGTAAAGTTGAAGACCCCACTCAGCCGGTTGTCGCGCAGCAGCAAGGAGTAGGCTCGGCAGAGGTCGGGCAGGCTTATCCAGGGAAAGGGCTGTTGACCGTTTCCGATAATGACGCCTGCATGTATCCTGTGTTGGATATCCAGTAGCGGAGGCAGAACGCCTCCGTCACGCGAGAGAACTATGCCGAATCGGGTGATGACCAGCCGGGTATCTTCGGGACATTCGTGTGCGGCGGCTTCCCACTCCTTGCACAAGTGGGCCAGGAAGTCGTTGCCACATACATCGTTGTATTCGTCCCATTCGCCCCAACTGGGGTAATATCCGACAGCCGATGTCGATACAAAGATTGCCGGAGAGTGCCTGCTCTTTTTCATGGCCCGTGTCAGGCTGCGGGTTACGGTTACCCGGCTGTCGATGAGTTGATGCTTGTAGGTGCGGGTCCAGCGCTTGTTGATGGGTGCGCCGGCCAGATTGACGACCGCGTGACAGGTCGAGAGTATGCGGCACAATGCGGCCTCGTTTTCGGGACGGAACAGTTCTCGTCCCAATGGAATGATTTCGTGCCCTTCGTTACTTAGAAACAGGGAGAGGCTGGTTCCTACAAAACCGCTGGCTCCGCTCATGGCTATTTTCATAATGGTGGTTGTTTGAGGGTTTGATATAGGTAGGGGAAAATGTCGGCCGGAGATTCCGGCCTCGGGGTCCCATGAATCTATAACAACCAATGCCTCAAAAAAGATGGGCAGAACCGATGCAAAGTATCTTTTTTATTGCCAGCCGCCGCCCAGAGCCTTGTAGAGTTGTATAAAGGCCAGTTGCTTGCCGAGAATAGCCTCGTTGAGACTGATTTGTGCATCGAAGTATCCACGTTGTGCGTCGAGCACGTCGAGGTAGCTGATGTATCCGTTGATATATTGCAGGTGGGCCAACTGGTTGTTGCTGTATGCCGCCTGTTCGAGTTTCTGGCGGGTATTGAATACCTCTTCGCTCATGTTGTAGGTGACGATGGCGTCATGCACATCTTTAAAGGCTATCAGCACCTGCTTCTCATAGAGGTAGACGCTGCGTTCGTAGGCGGCCTTTTGGGCCTTGTGCTGTGAGATGTTCTTACCCATGTTGAAGAGCGGGGTAAGGAGTGTCCCGCTCAGGAAATGGGCGGGCGACTGGAAGATGTTCTTGATGTCGTCGCTTTCCATGCCAAACTCGGCTGTGAGTGTGATTTGCGGGAACATGCTGGTAAAGGCGATACCCACTTCGGCATTGGCGGCCATGAGGGCTTTCTCGGCGGCTCTCACGTCGGGGCGGCGTTCGAGCAGGGCCGAGGGCAGTCCTGCCGGCAGGTACTGGGGCAGCCGGTTGATGTGACGGTCGGTCTGTCGGGCTATCTCATGCGGGAAGGTCCCGGTGAGCAGGGCTATCTCGTTTTTCTTGATGGCGATGGAACGTTCTAGGTCGGGCACGAGGGTGGCGGTGCGGGCCAGCTCCACGCGGGCTTGCTGGAAGGAGGTTTCGGAGGTGAGGCCGCCCTCAAAACGCAGCCGGGCCAGTCGCACGCCCTCTTCGCGGGCATGGAGGGTCTGCTTTACGATGGCCAGTTGGTGGTCGAGGGCTATCAGTTCGTAGTACGACTGCGCCACCTGTGCCACGAGGCTCACTTGCAGGGCCCGCTGGTTTTCTATGGCTTCGAGCAACTGGGCCTTACTGCGTTCGGCGCCCCACCGTAGTTTGCCCCAGAGGTCGACTTCCCACGAGAGAAGGGCGCGAACGTGAAGTTCGGGGTCGTTTTCGTAATTGTTTCCACCGTAATTGGTGGCGTCCTTATCGGCATAGATGCGTCCGTTGATTTGGGGAAATATCTTGCTGATGTCGACGCGTCGCAGGGCGGCCAGTTCCTTGATGCGGGCCGAGGCGGCGAGCATGTCCTTGTTGTGTTCGAGTGTCTGTGTGATGAGGTTCTGCAATATGGTGTCGGTATAGACGGTCCACCATTGCATATCGGCAATCGAGAAGGAATCGGGAAGCGATGAGGCTGAGTCGATGCGTTCGGGAAGCGTCATTTCGGGTCGGGTATATTTCTTCCCGACCTTGCACGATGTTACTGTGACGAGCACGAGCGCGCCGAGCAGAAGGGCGATGTATCGGGTCTTTTTCATGAGCGTTTTACTTTCAGCTTTTTTTCGGAGAAAATGGCTTTGAGTTTATAGATGTAGACAAAGAAGAAGGGAACCAGCAGTATGCCGATGACTACGGCGGCTATCATGCCGAAGAATACACCGGTACCAATGGCTTGGCGAGCCGGGACCGCTGGCCAGCACCATGGGCAGCATGCCCAGGATAAACGCCAGTGAGGTCATGAGTATGGGGCGGAAACGCAGGCGGGCGGCATTGAGGGTAGCTTCGATGAGCGGTGTGCCGGCATCGACCTGCTCCTTGGCAAACTCGACGATGAGAATGGCGTTCTTGGCTGCCATACCCATGAGCATTACAAGACCTATCTGGAAGTAGACGTCGTTTTCGAGACCGCACACCCAGATGCCGAGGTAAGCTCCCAGGGCCGCCACAGGCAGCGAGAGCAAGATGGCGATGGGGATAATCCAACTCTCATAGAGGGCAGCCAGGAAGAGGAATACAAAGACGAAGACGAGCGCCAAGATGAGACCGGTCTGTCCGCCGGCTTTCTTTTCCTGGTACGACAGTCCGCTCCATTCCACGCCGATGTTAGAAGGAAGGTGTTGCTGTACAATCTCTTCAAGGGTATTCATGGCCTGCCCCGTGCTGTATCCTTTACCCGCTTCGCCGCGGATTACGGCCGCATTGAACATGTTGAAGCGCTTGATGCTTCCCGGGCCTGTCGTGTAGGAGGCATCGCCCAGCGAGGTGAGGGGTATCATGGCGTTGTCTTTTCCGCGGACGAAGAAGAGGTTGAGGTTCTCCTTGAACTTGCGGTACGAGGCTTCGGCCTGAATATATACGCGGTAGATGCGGTTGAACATGTTGAAGTCGTTGACGTAGACCGAGCCCGTGTAGGCTTTCATGGTGGAGAATACGTCGGTGAGGGGTACGCCGGCAAACTTCACCTTGTCGCGGTCGACATTGAAGTAGAGTTGCGGAATCTCGGCTTGCAGCGACGAGGAGAGTCCGGCCAATTCTTTCTGTTGTGAGGCATAGAACATGAGGGTGTCGACAGCTTGCACAAGGTTGTCGAACGTGGCGTCGCCGCGGGCTTCGAGTTGCATTTCAAAACCACCCGAGCTACCCAGTCCGGGAATCACCGGTGGGGTCGAGAGGTAGACTTTGCTTTCGGGATACTTTTCGAGTTCGCCGCGAATGCGGGCCATGATGTCGTCGATTGATTCGTCTTCCCGTTCGTCCCACGCTTTGAGAATGACGGTCAGTTCGCTACGGGCCTGGTTGGTACCGACACGAGGGCTGGAGCCCGTTACGTTCTGTACATAGGCGACCGACGGATCGTTCATGATATATTCAATGGCGCGGTTGGTAACCGTGCGGGTGCGTTCGAGAGTAGCTCCTTCGGGCAGTTCGAGTTCGACCTTGAAGTATCCCTGGTCTTCGGTGGGTAGGAAGCTGGTGGGAATGATGCGGTTGAGAACGAATATCACGACGAGGCCTATGCCGAAGGCGGTCATGATGCGTCGCGGGTTGGCAATGCAGGCCCGTATGCCGTTCATGTATTTGTGGTTTCCGGTGTGCAACCACAGATTGATGTAGCGGAATACAATGTTTTTCTTTTTGTTGGGGTCATTGGGCCGGAGTATCAGCGAACACATGACCGGGCTCAGCGTGAGTGCCACTACCGTGGAGATGATGACCGACACGGCAATGGTGACGGTAAATTGCCGGTAGAGCATACCGGTGATGCCCGAGAGAAAACTTACCGGTACGAATACGGCGACGAGTACGAGCGAGGTGGCGATAAGGGCGCTGCTCAATCCGTTCATGGCTTTCTTGGTGGCCTCGTAGGGTGATAGCCTCTCGTCGTCCATGATGCGCTCTACATTTTCGACTACGACGATGGCATCGTCGACGACGATACCGATGGCGAGTACCAGGCCGAGCAGCGTGAGCATGTTGAGCGAGAATCCGAAGATGAGCATGAAGCCGAATGTGCCGACAAGCGAAATAGGTACCGCCACGACAGGAATAAGTGTGGCTCGCCAGCTTTGCAGGGAGAAGAATACGACAATGATGACCAGGAAGAGTGCTTCAAAGAGGGTCTTGTACACCTCGTGTATCGACTCAGAGATGTAAGTCGTCATGTCGAACGGTATCTCGTAGGAGAGTCCATCGGGAAAGTTGTGGCTTATCTCTTCCATGCTGGCCTTTACGTTCTCGGCCACCTCCATGGCATTGGCTCCGGGGAGCATGTAGATGCTCAGTACGGCGGCATTACCCCCGTTGATACCGCTCTCGGTGTTGTACGACGAGGCTTCGAGGGAGACACGCGCCACGTCGCTGAGGCGGATTATCGACCCGTCGGGGTTGGCCCGCACGACGATGTCTTCAAACTGGCTCACCGTCGAAAGCCTCCCTTGGGTGGTGATGGGTATCGTAATATCGACATTGCTTACCGGTTGTTGGCCCAAAACACCCGCAGCTGCCTCGGTGTTCTGGTCTTTAAGTGCGGTTTGCAGGTCTTTCACGGTGAGACCGAAACTGGCCAGCTTGTCGGGTTGTACCCATATCTGCATGGTATCGGCTGCCGACGTTTGATACCCGGCCTACGCCCGGAATACGGCGCAGGAGGTCTACGACATTCAGTGTAGCGAAATTGCTGAGGTAGATTTCGTCAAATTTGGGGTCGTTCGAAGTCAAGCAGATGGTCATCAACTGGCTGGCGGCCTGTTTCTCGACCGAGATACCGTTCTGTACCACTTCGCCGGGCAGACGCGACTCGGCCAGTTTCAGCCGGTTCTGTACTTCTACGGCGAGGTTGGCGTCGGTCGATACGTCGAAGGTGACAGTGGCCGAGAAGCCTCCCGAGTTGGAGCTGCTCGACTCCATGTATATCATGCCTGGCGTGCCGTTCAACTCCTGTTCGATGGGAGTGGCCACGGCCTGCGATACCGTGGTGGCACTGGCACCGGGATACGATGCACTGATTTTCACCACCGGCGGGGTGATTTGCGGATATTGGTCGATAGGCAGGAGGGTCAGCCCTATAAATCCCACGATGACAATGAGAATGGAGATGACCATTGAAAAGACCGGGTGGTCTATGAAGAAATTCACTTTCATGGCGGCGTGGGGATTATTGCGGTTGGGCTTCCAGGTACTGGTTGTCGACTTTCACTTTCATGCCCGGCGACAACTTGTGGTAGCCTTCGACGACAATCTCTTCGTCGGCCGACAAGCCGCGCTCTACGACAACCATGTTTTCTTGTTGAGGACCAAGTTCGATGAAGCGTTTCTCGGCCGTGCCGTTCTCACGCACCACATAGATGTAGGCACCGCCTTTCTCGATGATGACGGCCTTCAACGGTACCGTCACGGCATTCTCGCGCACGTCGAGCAGCAACAGCACTTTGGTCGACTGTCCCGGCAGCAGTACATGGTCGGGGTTGGGCATCTCGGCACGCACCGAGAAGGTACCGGTGAGGGGGTCGACCTGCGGCTCGGCAAAGTCGACCAGCCCTTTGTAGGGATATTGGGTATTGTCGGCCAGGGTGATGGTGATGTAGGGCTGCCACGAACGATTCTCGACTTTCTGGCCGAGGTTCACGTTACGCTCTTTGCTGCGCAGGTAGTCGAGGGCGGTCATGCTGAAATCGACCAGCACCGTGTCGCTCTTGACGATGGTGGCCAGTTGCGACTTGCCGTTGGTACCTACCAGTGTACCGAGGTCGACGAGTCGCTCGCTGATGTTACCGGCTATAGGCGAACGCACGACGGTATAGTCGAGCTCCATGAGCGCCTGGTCGAGGTCGGCCTGGCTCATGATGACCGAGGCCTTGGCACTTTCGTAAGCAGCGATGGCATTGTCGAGGTCGAGTTGGCTGGCAGCATTTTGCTCATACAGCGGGCGTATGCGTTCCAAGTCGTGCTGCGCCTTGCTTTCCTGGGCCTGATCTTTTTTCAGCTGCGCGGCTGCCTTGTCGGCCTTGGCCTTGTATTGGCGTTGGTCGATGACAAACAGCACCTGGTTTTTCTTTACATAAGTACCCTCTTCAAACAGCATCTGTTCGAGAAAGCCCTCTACACGTGCGTGTACCTCGACAAACTGCTGGGCCCGTACCCGGCCCACATATTCACCATACACGCCCACGTCGTTCTGCTCGGCTTTCATGGTTGCCACGATGGCATATTCTTCCTGGGGCTTTTCCTTGCGGGTGAGATAATAAATAACTCCGGCTACGACGATGAGAAGAACCGCGATGATTACAAATTTTTTTCTTACAAAGAAGTAAGCGTTTATGTTCAGTTTGGGGTGTTTTATACGCATAAAAAATCCTCTTTGTGGTTGATGCGATGAGTTTTAATGGATACAATACGATTGCAAAGGTACAATACTTATTCCGAGGATAATGCGTCAATCTGCTTTTTATAACCCGAATAAAGGTTTTTTAAGGTCTATCCCAGTAACTTTACTGCCGTGAGAGCGAGGAAGAAAAGCAGCATGCCACCCGCCAGACTGGCCAGCATGTAGATGAGGGCGGTAACATACTGTCCGTTTTGCAGGAGCAGAAAATTCTCTTGCATGAACGACGAAAACGTGGTGAAGCCGCCGCACAGTCCCACCATGAGCAGCAGGCGCATTTCGCCGGCAAAGAGCGGAAAACGCATGGCCAGCGCAAAGAACACTCCCAGCAGGAAACTGCCGGCCAGATTTACGGTGAGTGTACCCCACGGGAAGAAGCCGTCGTAGCCGTGGTTGCGGGTGTAGAGGGCCACCAGGTAGCGCAGCACGCCGCCGGCAAAACTGCCGAGCCCTACCCAGAGAAGGTTGCGAAGTATCATAAAGAATCGTTTTGTCGATGCGCCTGCAAAGGTAAGCATAAAAACACGACCTGCATAAGACTTGCCTCTAGTTTGTCGGAAATATCGATTACCGGCTCATGGGCCGACATGACTTTTGACAGCGTGTAAGTAAGAATTTTAGGGGTGAATATTGATGTAGTACTGTCATTGATTTTTTATTGAGATAGAATTGCTTAATTAGTTGTCAACAAGTATCTCTTCTACAGTTATA
>CAJLYN010000078.1 GCA_905210875.1 uncultured Bacteroides sp.
GTAGCCGTTACCGGCGACGGTACCAATGATGCTCCGGCTCTCAATGCCGCCCAGGTGGGTCTCTCGATGGGCGACGGTACGACAGTGGCCAAGGAGGCGAGCAGCATTACGATTCTCGACAACTCGTTCCGCAGCATTACGAGGGCGGTGATGTGGGGGCGTTCGCTCTATCAGAACATTCAGCGCTTCCTCCTCTTCCAGATGACCGTCAATGTCGTGGCTTGCCTCATTGTGCTTATCGGAGCTTTCCTGGGAACGCAGTCACCGCTCACCGTTACCCAGATGTTGTGGGTGAACCTCATCATGGATACCTTTGCCGCCATGGCGCTGGCTTCGCTGCCACCAAGTGAGCGGGTGATGAAAGACAAGCCCCGTCGTCAGACCGATTTCATCATCACTCGTCCGATGGCGGTCGACATTATAGGCATAGGCATTTTCTTTGTGCTGCTGCTTTTCGGCTTGTTGCAGTATTTCAAATACGAAGAGGTAACGGCTCTTTCGCAGTTTGACGTGCGGGCTTTCTTTGCCGACTATTTCCGTTTTGAGAACGTTGCCCATACCCTTTCACCCTATGAGTTGACGGTATTCTTTACCGTATTTGTCATGTTCCAGTTCTGGAATATGTTCAATGCCAAGGCATTTGCTACCAACCGCTCGGCTCTTTGCGGACTGACCGACAGCCTGACGTTTGTAGGTGTTGCCGCCATTATCCTGGTGGGACAGATTGTCATCGTTACCGTGGGCGGCCCGATGTTCGGTGTAACGCCCCTGCCGGTGATAGATTGGGTTTACATCATCGTATCGACCTCGTTTATCTTGTGGCTTGGTGAACTTTACCGGCTGGTGAAGAAACTTTTCAAGGTGAAATACTGATACGCCGGTTTGATACCGGCTCTTAACGCAGCAAGGCGGGGACCATCGGTTCCCGCCTTGCTGCATATTGCAGTGGAGAGATTTATTATCTTATGTAGTGAGTGTGGTAACAAACATGGGGTACTTTCCGTGCCCGGTCTTGAAACCTTGATTCGTAACAGGCAATTCCGTCTTCGTAGGAGACGAGCAGTATGTGCCGGTAATGTTGCATCGGTCGAGTACCTGGCGGGTCAGCTTCCGGCCTGTGCCGTGCCCCTGGTATTTAGGGTCGACGAGGTGGGGGAGGGTATATAGGTTGTCGTGATATTGACGTCGAGTACGTTGATGAGGCCGACAAGTCGCGGATCGTTACAAGCCGAGAGTATGGGTGCCGGTGGGTTATAACAAGGAGCTCGGAATGGATTTCTGATAACTATTTATGGCCGAGGGGGACTGTCGTTATAAGACCCCTCGGCCGTAAATAGTTAGAGTTTATTCTATAATTGCGATGATGTATGAGAACCTGATAGTTGACTTGTCGGAGAGTCCATTATTCATCTTTGTTTTTAAGGAAGTAACTCTGAGCTTTGAGCAGGTTACGGGCTTGCAGCACCATCGATTTGGTTTCGTTAAGTATCGACAGGTAGAGCAGGCAGGCCTTTGTGCTGCTCTTTTCGTCCATACGGCGCAACTGGCTCTTGATGGCGGCAACGATGGTGTCGAAGAGGCGGTCGCGCATTTCAAGCACCTTGTCGAGGTCGGTAAAGTCCTTGCTGCGCATCATTTCGTTGATGTGGGTGAAAATTTCATCGACACCGTCGTTTACCCGCATGAGGTCGGCCACCTGTTCTTTGGTGAGACCGGTGTGGTTGTTGTCGATGTGATCAAAAGCCGGTCGGGTAATGTGTATCAGCGCTTTGGTAACCTCAGAGAGGTAATCGACGACTTGTACATAGAAGTGTCCCGAGTTGATATGGTTCTTTTTCAGTTTGCGCAACGTGTTGATTACTTCGTATTTGCGGGTATGTGCTTCTTTGTAGAGGGCATTAGACTCGGTAACCATCTCCCGTAGCACTTTGCGGTTTTCCTTGAAAACGGCCACCAGGGTACGGTTGTAGATGCGAGATATCTCTTCCATTGTACGGCATACCTCTTCGATGCAGTTGTAGAGAATGTCTTCGGTGGTGTCGGTTTTTGATATGGTGAGTTTTTTCTCCTGGCGAGCCTTGGCTTTCTTGGATTGTTTTTGGCGGAAGGTGAAGCTGCGAACCACCGAGTAGATACCTACGCCCGATGCCAGAATAACGGCTAACCCCCAGCCGCCGATGAGCAGTATGAGTGTGAATATCGACGAGATGAGCAGGGCAACAAAAGCGGTGATGAACCACCCCGATATGACGGTCATCACGCCGGTGATGCGATAGACGGCGCTTTCGCGGCCCCAGGCACGGTCGGCAAGCGACGAGCCCATCGAAACCATGAACACGACGTATGTGGTTGAGAGAGGCAGTTTGAGTGAGGTGGCGATGGAGATGAGCACAGCCGAGGAGGTGAGGTTGACGATGGCGCGTATGAGGTCAAACGAGGCTTCGGTGTTGCGCTCTTCCGGGGGAAGTGGTTCAAATCGCTTGTCGATAGCCTGTTGCAGGCGGTGCGGCACGTAATGGGTGTACCACTTGTTCATGATGAGAGCCATACGCACAAGGCCTCTCGATATGAGTGTTGAGTTGAAACGTTCCTGCTCCTCGTTCTGTGAGGAGAGAGAGAGTTCGGTCTGGGCCACATGACGAGCCTCTTTGGAGAGAAAGAGGGTGACAACCATGATGATACCTGCCACGATGAGCAAGGTGAAGTTGGCGGTAGCCGGTTGGGCCAATGCGGTCATGTAGATGGTTTCGTCGCCGGCGGCGCGTGCTATCTGGTAAGAGTCGTAGCCGGCAATGGGTACACCGATGAAGTTGACCAGGTCGTTGCCGGCAAAGGCCAATGCCAGAGCAAAGGTTCCCGAGAGTATCGTAACCTTCATGATGTTGACCCGCAGGAGTTGCAACAGCCACAGCACCAACGATACGGCAAGCCAAAGAAGGCAGAGGAAGATGAACGTGTGGTTGTGAACGAAGGTGTTGAAATCATCGGGAATGAGTCCCGAGTTGTTCAACCCCTTGAAGAGGGCAAAATAGATGATTCCCGTAACCGAAATGCCGCACCAGAGTGCACCTAACCGCTTTATCATCTTGGCGTAGCGGAACGAGAAGATGATGCGCGAGATGTACATGAGCGTGATGCCGGTGGCGAAGGCGATGACGACCGACGAGAGGATACCCGAGATGATAACCATGGCCTTGCCTGAGTTGACGTAATGGGAGAGGCTGTTGATGCCGATTTCCGGTGAGATGTAGATTTTGTATCCGGCTACGGCGAGTGCGGCCCCCAAAAGCCCGAAGACCATCGACACCGTAGTGGAGGTGGGCAGGCCCAGGGTGTTGAAGATGTTGAAGAGAATGACGTTGCCCAACATCATGCCCAGGAAGAGGGTCATGACCTCGGGAAAAGTAAAGTTTTCGGGGTAGAATACACCGCTGCGGGCCACTTCCATCATGCCGTTTGAGGTGAGGGTACCGATGAGAATCCCCGCCGAGGCAACGATGAGAATGGTGCGGTAACGGGCCACGCGCGACCCCCATGCGGCGTTCATGAAATTGATGGCGTCGTTGGCTACGCCGACGATGATGTTGGCGATGGCCAGCAGTCCCAACACAACAACAATAAAGGTAAATATAGGACTCATTCAAAAGAGGATTTTGGTCGTTTTTTCGGTGTATGGTGTGTGTGATTGTTCTTGTAGAACCGGTGAGTTTCAAGTCGACGGTGCGTCGGCTTTTTTAAGGGTGAACGTGAATTCGAGCCCTCCTTCGTACCGATTGTGGGCTTCGATGTTGCCTCCGTGGAAGAGAATGGCGTTTTTGACGATGGAGAGGCCGAGCCCTGTCCCTCCAAGTTTGCGGGAGCGGCCTTTGTCTACGCGGTAGAAGCGTTCGAAAATGTGGGAGAGGTGTTGGTCGTCGATGCCAATGCCATTGTCGGCAAACGTGAAGGTGTATTCTTCGGGGGTCTCCTTGATGAGATTAATGAAGATGTCTCGTCCGCCGGAGTAGGCTATGGCGTTTTCGATGAGGTTGCGGAATATCGAGGTCAGCAGATTGGCGTTGCCCAGTATGGGCAGTTCGCGGTTGAAGTTGCAGGTAATCCGCATGCGTTTGTCGGCGGGTCGCAGAGCGACCTCGGCGATGATGTCCTGGACGATGGTGTTGAGGTCGACCACCTCTTTTTCGATAAGCTGGCTGGCCTCATCCATGCGGGTGATGGTAGAGATATCTTGCAGGAGTTGTCCCAGGCGTTGGCTCTGTTTATAGCTTTTTTCGATGAAGAGGCGACGTGTCTCTTCGTTCATGTCGGGATTGTTGATGATGGTTTCAAGGTATCCCTGTATGGAACTGACCGGGGTTTTGAGCTCGTGGTTGATGTTGTTGGTGAGTTGTCGTTTCAGTCTTATCTTTTCCTGCTCCTCGTGGAGTACCATGGCGTGTTCGCGATTGCGGTCGGCGATGGTCTGTTGCAGTTGGGAGTAGAGCTGGACGATGTGTTGGGAGATTTCGCCCAATTCGTCGTTGGGGAAAGGTTTTATGTTTTCGATGCGTTCGTTGCGGCTGGCCAGGTTGGCAAACTCTTGCAGCCGCTTGATGCTCTGTCCGATGTGTCTGATGGCGAAATAACCGAGCGCGCACATGACTACGGTGAGTCCTATCATTATCCACAGGAAGGAGTAGTCGGCGGCAAGCAGGCGGGTAAGCGAGATGTTGTAGGGTAGGGCCGAGCGTATCACGTTGTTGCCGATGCGTGTGGCCGAATAGAAGTAGTCGCCTTCTTCGTTTTCGGATTTGCGACGTATGGTGTAGCCGTCGCCCCGTTCGATGGCCTGTTTCACTTCGGGCCGTTGTCCGTGATTGGGTATGGTGTCGCCTTTCCAGGCATAGGGCGCGTCGTACAGTACCTCGCCGGTCGTGTCGATGAGGGTGAGGCGCAGGTCGGGATAGCGATTCTGGTAGTGGGAAACAATCTCTTTGAAGGGCCGGCCTTCTTCGATGGCGTCGATGATTTGGGCGTTGAGCAGTTGCAGTTGTACGTTGAGGTTCTCGACCTTGAATTGCTTTTCCCGTTCGTACTGGAAAAGTACGAAGCCACTCATGAGTATGCCGGCGAAGAACACCAGCAGGAAAAAGAGCCGTTGGGAGTATGAGATTCTATTCTTCAAAGCCATATCCGTACCCTTGTCGTGTGACGATGTGTTTGCCGTAAGGCTCAATCTTTTTTCTCAGTCGGGTGATGTTGACGTCGATGGTGCGGTCGAGCACGATGACGTCGTTGCTCCATACCTGGCTCAGAATGTCGGCCCGAGAGAAGATGGTCTCGCGGTGGCGCAGGAAGAGCGAGAGTATTTCAAATTCGGTCTTGGTGAGCTTTACCTCTTTCCCGTCGACATGGCAGGTCTTGCGTTGAAGGTTCAAGACCAATCCCTGGAAGGCGACCGAGTCGTCGGCTTTTTCTCGGTTGACGGTTATGGCCGCACGGCGGAGCACGCTTTTTACCCGGGCTATGACTTCGCGTATCGAGAAAGGTTTGGTAATGTAGTCGTCGGCTCCTATTTCGAGCCCTATGACCGTGTCGTCTTCGGAATCTTTGGCGGTGCAGAATATGATGGGTATGTGGGCGGTTTCGGGGTTGTTTTTGAGTTGTCTAGCCAGTTTGAACCCGCTTGTCTCTCCCATCATCACGTCGAGCAGAATGAGGTCGTATCGGGTGATGTCTTTTTTCAAAGCTTCTTCGGCGTTATAGGCTACGTCGACAGAAAACCCTTCTACTTCAAGGTTGAATTGCAGTATTTCGCACAGGGATTCTTCATCATCGATGACAAGTATCTTCGGCTTTTCCATTCGGGGTGAGTCTGTTTCGCGGACAAAGATAAAAATATTTTAATGATGTTGAAGAAAAAACGATTGTAAAAATATGCAATGTACAGCTATTCGCGTCGAAGCGGGCTGAGGGGACGCACTACACGTATGCCGGTGAATCGGCGGTTTGCGGCGATCATCGTATTGAGGGGCTGCTCTTCGATGACCACCCGACCCCGGGTCGACGAGGCGTGTATGAGACGTGTCTCTCCACCCGCTTGCAGGGCGATGCCCACATGGGCAATGTCGAGTCCGGCGATGCCGGTGGTAAAGGCAATGATGTCGCCGCTGTGTATGCCTGCGAGTGTGGCGCTGTCGAGACGTTCGGCCGGCAGGTAGTAGACGACTGTTCCGCTGAGTCTTTGTTCGTGGGCGGCTATGCTGTCTGTAAGCGAGGGGTTGCGGCGCAGGGCAGGGTAGCGGTCGGCATGACGGCTCATGAAGTCGAGGTGCAGGGTGTCGGGTAGGCCACCCAGCGATCGGGTAATGTCTTGTACCAGGCCGCGCCTTTCGTTATCGGCAATCCAGTCGCTGAAATAGTGCAGGCGCGAGGCATATCCGTCCTGGCGGCCGTTGCGGTAGCGGAGGCCGGTCAGTTGCCGGCAATAGGATTCCCACGCGTTTTCTCCCTGCACGGCGCAGCGGGCCAGTGCGAGGACGGTCTCTACAAATATTGTGCAGTCGGTCTCTTGCAGCCCCGGTTGCAGGCGTTCGACGGTGTCGCGGTCGAGGGTGCCGGCCGTATAGGGAGTGCCGGTGAGCAGGTGTGCAAAAGCATTGACGTAATGGGCCACGTCGGGTTGCGGAGCCACGACAGAGAGCAGGTAGACGGCATAAAGGCTGTCGCCGGAGACAGCGGGCTCTTGTCCCGGGTGAGTCCATATCGTGCTCCCTGCAAGCCAGCAGATGAGTAGCGGCGTAAGAAGGGCGTGTTTCATGACATTACTGTTTGTGTCCAAAGTTAGTGTTTTTGCCGGGTATATATGTAGTGTGCTGTCTTTTTTGCAAAGATATCATGCCAAGCCGTAAAATTTTTTTATTCAGACCGTTGTAAAAAATATTGGTTTTATGTTGTAAAATTACCACAAATAATATTGTAATATTACAATAATGTTTCTATATTTGTTCCGTCCAAAGTCCGGAAAACGTTTGTCGCGCCAAGCGGGCAGATGGTTCTCCTACTCCTAAAAAAATGTATTATGAGTCATATAAATTTAAGAGAAGAGAAAGAGCGTGATTTTGTTCACGCTTATGAAGAGGAACTCAAAGAGTTGGGCGAGGAAGCCCCCTTTGTGCCCCGCGATGAGGTTATTTTCAGAGCCTTGCATAGTGGTCGTGGCCGCTTCTACATTTCGTTTGAAGAGGCCGCCCGGCAGGTAAAGCGCATCTTCTACCACCGGCCGTTGAAGTGTCGTAACGAGCGCAAGGTGGCCATGTATCAAGAGTTGGCCCGATTGGTGGCCGAGTATCGCATGCGCAAGCCGGGGGCATCGTTCCGTGATGCGTTGTTTACGGTATTGGCCGAGGCCAAGGCTTCGCGGTTCTTTTTCGGCATACAGACGGGTCGTCTCATCTTATACCGTCATCAACGATGTGCCGTATGATGTGTCGTTGTGTCGCCGTCACCCTGGGGTTGCTTCTGCTCTTTTCCTGTACGACACGCAAACAGTTGACGGCAGCGCTTCACGAAGAGGTGCGCCGTGTGGTTGAGACACATCTAGCCGATACGGTACGGAAACATTCGGTCGAGCAGGAGCGGGAGCAGACCCACTGGTGTGTCGATGTGGTCAGAGAGTGGGTAGAGACGGCCGACACTCTTGCGAGCCGCGTGGCCGACACCCCGCGGAGTGTCGAGCATTGGACGATACGGGCGGTCTCGACCCGTGAGCGGCAACAGGTCGATTCGCTCCATGAAGTGCGACGACTCACCTCCCTCTCAACCGACACCGGCCGGCTTTCGGTGCAGGTGGAGGCCGACGCGCAGCGACAGACCGGTCGCGGGGTGTCGTGGGTAGTCTATGCGATGGTGGTCGTGCTGAGTATTGTCTCGGTGGGACTGATTATTAAAAAGTAATTACTAAAACCAGAAAAAATATGAATCGAAGAAAATTTACAAACATTCCCGTCAAGGGCGAGAAGAAGATATGTGTACAGTTGCGCATCGACCGTGAGGAGTTGCGCGAGGAGTTGTTGAAACGTACTACCTATGTGGCCGTACCCATGCAGGCCGAGGGTCAGGACGCCGAGGACTACTTCGACCGGCTGCTCCTTACGGCCGACGAAGACATCTGGGTGGGCGACCGATTGCAGGAGGCTGCCGACCGGGTGTGTGAGGTTTTGTCGGGCTATCTGGCCGGCGACGGTTGTACGTTCGACGAGCAGGGCCATTGCTGTATGACGTTGCTGTTGCCCGGAGCCACGGTACCGGGGACGGCCGACCGCATTGCCCGCATTATTAAAGAAATCTTTGTCCTCTATGTGCTCTCACACTGGTTCGACGATCGTCTGCCTGAGAAGGCTCAATACATTGTTTTGCAGTACGATGAGGCGATGGACCTGCTCAAAGCTCGTCTGAACCGTAGAACTCGGCCTATCGAGAGACCTGTCAGATACTTGTGATTGAGGCGTGATTTTTTTCCCGGGATGCAAAAAATGTCGGGCTGGTATCCGAGTCACCTCTTGGTTTACTTTTCTGTGCTCGCACTGGTAGATGTGATAACAAACTGACCTTATCCCGACCAGTTGTCGTATGAACCGATATGGGCGTTGTGCAAAACAAAATTGCACAACGCCTTCTTTTTCATATTCGAATGGCTGAACTTTACTTTGGAAAGTCGGGAAAAAGACATATTTAACAGATGTTAGTGCATAAGTCGAAAGAAATATCTATCTTTGAAGCGTTATTCAAATAAACAACAGAATGGAAAACAATTATTCTTACAGCGGGTCGGGTGTGCAGACGGCACAAGTGACCCTCATGAAAAGTCTCTATTTGTGGATGAGCGTTGCTCTGGCCGTTACCGGTATTACCGCCATGGCCGTCGATGCCTCCTATTCATTGCAGCAATTGCTTTTTAGTGGAAGGTATACGTTCCTTGTACTGATGATAGCCGAGGTTGCCCTTGTCATATATCTCTCGGCCCGCATCGCCCGTATGTCGTTTGCCTCGGCCATGATCAGCTTTCTGGCCTATTCGTTCTTGAACGGTCTTACCCTGTCGGTCATCTTCCTGGCCTATACCAAGGCTTCGATTGCGTCGACCTTCTTCGTTACGGCCGGTACGTTTGCAGCCATGAGCCTTTACGGCTACTTTACCAAGAAAGACCTCTCGTCGTGGGGTAATCTCTTTTTCATGGCGCTTATCGGTCTTATCATTGCTTCGGTGGTGAATATCTTTTGGGCCAATTCGACTCTTTACTGGATTATTACCTACGTAGGTGTGCTTGTCTTTGTGGGCCTCACCGCCTATGATACCCACCGCATCAAACAGCTGTTGGCCAATCAGGAGGTGAACGAAGGTACCCAGAAACTGGCATTGCTTG
>CAJLYN010000079.1 GCA_905210875.1 uncultured Bacteroides sp.
AAAATGGCTTTGCCTTCGACGGTAATATATCTTATACCTATGACGATTTATATCTATCGGTGGATTGCCAAAGCGGACTCTGTGGATTTAGGATTAGGAGGGAGAATGTCTCATTTTACGGATTTGGTAGAATCGTAAAAATCGGAGACAATATAAGCGTATTGGCCGATGACTCTAATTTTCAAGCAGCAGTAGTAAAGCAATCAAATGTATTCATCGATGAAAAAACGGGAAAGAGGAGTATCGGCATCGCCATCAACTTCACCGGCGATGATGACTGGATATACTATACATTTGGTCAGGACATGTCGGGTGGCTTAAATTTAACAGTTAGTAAAATAAGTTATATGCAATTAAATTGATAGCCTGGAAATACCCACAGGATATCGATGTTAGCATCGAAGCATGAAATGGCTATTGCCATCTTGCTTTCTTGGCACTTGATCGGCGCATGCGTCGTCAAGTGCCAAGATGTGCATAGAACATGTCGGACAAGCACAATACACATTTACCGACAGAAAAGACCCCAACATTGGAAATATTATCGGGCTTAAAATGAAGAGAGGCACTATAATCATTCGCAGCGCAATCATCGCAGGGCTTGTGGCCATGCTGTTCGACCCAGGGACATTTCTGTATCCCATGATGTGGAGCCACGTCGTGGCAATCGTTGTTGCATTGTTCATATTCGGATTCGGCATATTTTCAAGAACCGGCCATGCGGTATCGGCTGCCATATTGCCGGTATGCTGCTGGGGCGCGTATGTGGCCATTTATTCACTTCTCGGCACAAGTGAAATGTATGTGGTTACCTTTTTACTGGCCTCCTGTCTGTTGTTTTACGGGACTTATCGTCTGTCGGTGTGTGACGTGATAACTGCAACGTTCTCCCGTCGGGTTGTCGTGTCGTGCGCGATCATCGAAGCTGTCGTGTGTATCGCGCAATGGGCGGGCATACTACCCGGCGCATCCTCACTGTTTGCGATAACAGGGACGTTTGAGAATCCGAATATTTCGGCTATGGTGATAGCTCTGGCTTGGCCATGTGCCATAGGCAAATCTTTACGTCATAAAGACAAAAGGGTGTTGTGGTGCATGGTCATCATACTCCTATTCATAAGCCTCTTGTTGTTGCGGTGTCGAACGGCTTATCTGTGTATGGGATTTTCTCTGTGGATTTTGAGACATTCTGTCCCGAGAATTTCGGAATTCATCGAAATCCATAAGAAAACCATGTATCCTATTGCTGTTGCCGTCGTTGCCATTGCCGGCTATTTTATGTATGAGATGAAAAAAGATTCGGCCGACGGTCGCCTGTTTATATGGAAAGTGTCGTCTCAAATGTTGATGGAGCGCCCGATGAGGGGTTATGGCTATGGCTTATTTGGAGCGACCTATAATCCCTACCAGATAGATTATACCGAAAAAAAACCTCTCTCGGAAACCGAAGCTCAAAACATCAGAATCGTAAATATGCCATATAACGAATTTGTGGAACAGAGTCTGAACGGAGGTATTGTAGGAGGCATTTTGTTTATGATGATTCCTATATATGCCATCGTGTCGGCTTATCGAAGAAAACAATGGATAGAGGTTGCCGTCTCGGGAAATATTCTTATCATGAGCCTGTTCAATTTTGTCGCCCAAGCTATTCCCTTATGGATTTTATACATGTTCTTGTTGGGCCAGCAGATGCGGCATGTCGATAGACCTCTACCCGTAAAATTTTCAAAATGCATAAACATTGCGGCTTTTGCCTGTTTCGTCTTTTGCATTGGGAGTATCTGTCCCAAAATCATAGCCCAATATCAGTTAAAGAACGCGATTGTATTGTATAAGGAATGTCCCCAGAAGGCTATGGAACTATTGGACAGATATAGGGTAATGGCCGGATCATCGGAATGTTATTTAAGATGTTACGGAAAAATGTTGCTCGATAACGGCCGTTACAAAGAGGCTTTGCCTATTTTGGAAGAAGCTGCCCGATATACTTATCACCCCGACTTGAACAAGGACATAATAAAAGCAAAATCGATATATTATTGAGTAATGGAATATATACGAAAAATAAAAAAAAGAAGAACAGCATTATTACTTGTATTAACAGTTCAAGTAATATCGGTAGTCAATATACTTGCCAAAGATACCACTTACACCCACGTAGGAGAAAAAATATTGGCCTATTATGCCGATGATTCCCTGAAAAGAAAAGCCGCAGAGTTTTTGATAAAAAACATGCCGGGAAAATATGGATATGAAGATGAACTGATAAATCGTTATGACACACTGTTTGCTTTGTACGAAAGGTTGCAAGAAGAGGGAGAATTTGATCCCGACGCGGCTCTTGTAGAACAATGTTGGTGGCATCTCGTCGATACATACGGACATTTGGACCCCTTATATTTAGGCCGCCGGTATGACACCGAAGTTGTGTCGGCAGAGTATCTGATTGATGAAATAGAGACAGCATTTGAGGCATGGACAACATCGCCCGATTTCATATCCCGGGATTTCGATCTCTTTTGCCGATATGTACTGCCGTATCGCATAGGCAATGAACCTTTGGAACCATACCGAAGGCGACATTTTGAACAGTTCCGTAAAATACGAGATTCACTTATCATCAATGATGACCGGCTTATCAAAGAGCTTTACCATGAGTTTGACCGGGTGCGTAGGTATAAAAACAGCAAATTGATGTGGCGCTACCCCATATCCATGCCGAGAAGTAAAGTCGAGCAAGCACGGCGAGGGTCGTGCCGGCACATGAGTGAATATTATGTACTGACCTTACGTGCATGCGGAATTCCTGCAACGATAGATTTTGTCAATCATTGGGGGAATCGTAGTCAAGGCCATGAGTGGGTTGTCGTCTTAAAAGATAGTGGTGAGTTCCTACCTTTCGATGCCTTGGACAGGAAACGTTATCTTTTTACCTATAAGCCGGCCAAAATATTCCGTCAGACATTCGAAATACAAAACATAGACCATGACGCAATCGAGTATGTGCCGGGATATTTATTGGCACCGGACCGCATGGATGTCTCACATTTATATTTCCCTGCATTTGATATCGATGTTACAGGGTATGATGCCGTCACCGAAAAGTATGCTTCGTATCCCTACGGGGTAATATGTGTGTTTGACAACAAAGAGTGGCAGCCGATAGATTATGGAAAAGCCTGCGATGGAAGATTCTATTTCAAAAACATGATAGGCGACATCTGTTACATGGCCGGATATTATGATAATGAAATGTTTGTGCCGGCTACTCCCCCGTTTATACTCGACAAAGAAGGGAAAATTCGATATATCACTCCGGATGAAGAAGCCTATGTCGACATGCATTTGACAAGGAAATACCCGAAATTTACCCGAATAACCTCTTTTTCAAAAGGTCTTTTAGATGCCTCGGTTGAAGTCTCGGACAGTTCCGATTTTTCTTCTTCACAGACGTTAATGACAATCCTGAAAAGAGACGCACAAGATATTGTCGATTCGGCATTGAGCGTTGAGCGACCATACCGATATGTGAGATTAAAAGTGGGTGATAATCAAGAAGGAAATTTAGCTGAAATCATTTTCTATGGACGCAAAAACGGGTCAGGAGAGGAACAGACTCTAAACGGAATCCCCTATGGTTTCCCTGACAACGATAACGGAACCAGTTGGAGGGAAGCTGTTGATGGCGATTGTAGTACCTATTTAAAAAAATCCAGAAAAAAAGATGGTTATATCGCTCTTGATTTAGGAGAAAATACCCCCTACATATTAACCCGTGTACGTTACATACCGAGAAGCGATACAAACTTTATTATCCCGGGGAACCATTACCGTTTGGAGTATTGGGACGGGTTCATGTGGCAATATGTGGGAGAACAGACGGCAACAGACTATTATCTCGATTTTCAAAAAGTCCCGGCCGGAAGACTTTATATACTGCACAACCTTAGTGAGGGCATAGAAGAAAGAATATTTACATACGAAGAAGATAAACAGCAATGGTGGTGAAATATCCGCCCTTTATGGTGCAAAATATTAAAATTATCATCTAACTCTTTGCAACAATCCAAAGTCGGCACTTGTCTTCACTATCTAACTTACGGAGACGCGAATACAGACAGCAACGCTACAAAAAAATCTCAAACAAGTTTTGCCTTTTTGCTCTCGCCTTTTGCTATATTTGCACTACCGCGCGAATATAGGAGGTGGCTCGGCACAGTCAATTTGAAAAATGTGTTTTCACTTGCCTCTGCTCTCACCATTCTCTATCTTTGTACGGATATACAAAAATAAGAGACAAATCGACCCCATCTGAAAACAAAAACTTCATTCCCGGCTATTGTCTCTGCTCTTGTCTTTATGTATATTTGCACTGTCGTGCGAATACATGATGCGTCTCGACAGAACTTTCAAACAAATTTGATGTTCTGTTCTCGCTTCTCTCTATATTTTTCAGACTGAAATATTCGGCACAAACTATGGTTGCAACCGCAGAAATACTACAAACAAAACAGCGCTTCGGCATCATCGGCAACTGCACGGGGCTGCTGCGCGCCGTGAGCCGCGCCCTGCAAATTGCCCCTACCGACCTGTCGGTGCTCATTACCGGAGAAAGCGGTACGGGTAAGGAACACTTTCCACAGATAATACACGCCAACAGTGCCCGCAAACACGGTCGCTACATTGCCGTGAACTGCGGTGCCATACCCGAAGGTACGGTCGACTCGGAACTCTTCGGCCACGAAAAAGGGTCGTTTACCGGTGCCCTGGCCGACCGCAAAGGCTATTTTGAGGAGGCCGACGGGGGCACCATCTTCCTCGATGAGGTGGGCGAACTACCCATGACCACGCAAGCCCGCCTGCTGCGCGTACTCGAAAACGGAGAGTTTATAAAAGTGGGTTCGTCGAAAGTGCAGAAAACCAACGTGCGCATTATCGCCGCCACCAACGTCAATATGCGGGAAGCCATCGCCGAAGGGCGTTTCAGAGAAGACCTCTTCTACCGGCTCAGCACGGTGCCCATCGAGTTGCCGCCACTGCGCGACCGCGGCGACGACGTCTTGCTGTTGTTCCGCAAATTTGCCTCCGACTTTGCCGAAAAATACCACATGCCCCCTGTACAGCTTACCGAGGAGGCCCAACGGGCTATGCTCACCTACCGCTGGCCGGGCAACATCAGACAACTGAAAAACGTTACTGAACAACTCTCTATCTTTGAGACAGAACGCGAAGTAACGGCCGATACCCTCCATACCTACTTGCCGGCCTTCGACATGGAAAGGCTTCCTTCCCTCAACCGCCAAGGCGACGGGAAAACATTCTCTTTGGGGAATGAACGGGAATTGCTCTATCTCGTCTTTGAAATGAAAAAAGAAATCGATGAGTTGAGAGCCACCATTGCCGCCATGGAAAACGGCAACAACCGTCCACAAGGGGCTCACCCCACGCAGGTAACCGCCCCGGTAATCTATACCAAACCCGATGCCCTGGCCACCGTAGCCCACCCTGTACAACCGGTGTTGGGGCACAGCATTCCGCACCACATCGACAAAGAAGAGGGTGAGGTTGTGCACGAAGAGGCTGAATATGTTCCCGACGAAGTCGTACAAACCATACCCTCGCTCGAAGATGCCGAGAAGGAAATGATACGTAAATCGCTGGAACGAAATAACGGAAAGCGCAAAAAAACGGCCGAAGAGTTGGGCATTTCAGAACGTACGCTCTATCGAAAAATCAAAGAATACAATCTCAGCGACTGATCTCTTATGACAAAACACTTTCTCTCCATATTGCTCGTGGCCGTGTGTGTAACGGCATGCACCATTTCATATAAATTCAATGGCGCATCAATCGACTACAACACCACCAAGACGATTACCATCAACGACTTCCCGATACGGGCTGCTCTGGTATATCCCCCGCTGGCCACCACATTCAACGAAACACTGAAAGACGCCTCCACCCGACAGACGCGGCTGAGCCTCGTCAACAGTGGTGGAGACCTCACCCTCGAAGGCGAGATAACCGGATACAACCTCACGCCACAGGCCGTTACCGAAGATGCCTATGCCTCGCAGACACGCCTCACCGTGACGGTACGTGTGCGGTATGTCGACAGCAAAAATCCGGCTAACGACCTCGACCGTACATTCAGTGCCTACCGCGACTTCCCAAGCAGCAGCATGCTCACCGACGTGCAGGACGAACTGATAACCCAAATTTCACAAGAACTGGCCGATCTCATTTTCAATGCGACGGTAGGAAACTGGTAATTTCATGACCGAAGGAGAACTCTTACGCCAAGACTTCGACCGGGAGGTACCCTCTCTCGCCATCGACGAGTTGCTCCGCTTGCAGCTCGACTATCCCTATTTCCAGGCCCCGCGTTTCCTCTATCTGAAAAAACTGCAACACCTCTTTCCCGAGAGGTATGCAGGCGCACTGCACGAGAACATCATCTACGCCGGCGACCGCAAATCGCTGTTCTACCGTCTCGAAGGGGCCAACCAGATATGGAGCCGGCTATACCCCGAAAGCGAAAAGGCTCAGGAAGAGACAACCGATGCCTTTGTCCTCATCGACTCTTACCTCGAATCGCATGCGACCGAACTTTCGACCAAAGAGCCTCTCGACGGACAGATGCCGGCCGAGGTTACGGCCTACCGCCTCGAAGAGTTGATTCCGGCCGACCCGACAGCGGCCGAGAACGGTTCTGCGCCCGCAGCAGCCGGTACCGACTCATCGTTTGACCTCATCGACGCTTTCCTCGAAAAATCGCCCGAGGAGAAAGCCCTCGCGCCGATCGCCCCCACAGCCGACACCCCGCTGCCCCCGTCTACCCCCGAGACCGAAGAAGAACCGGCCGAAGAGGAGTTCCTGACCGAGAGTCTGGCCAAAATCTACATCAAACAGCGGCGCTATGCCAAAGCCTTGGAAATTATTCGGAAATTAAGTTTGAAATATCCAGAAAAAAATATTTACTTTGCAGACCAAATTCGATTCCTCGAAAAATTGATTATTAACATAAAAACAGAATAACCATGTACGTGTTCATCACCGTTTTGATTCTTATTGCAGCTGTGTGCCTCATACTCATCGTTTTGGTACAAAATTCTAAAGGTGGAGGATTGGCATCGAGTTTTGCTTCGTCGAACCAGATTATGGGAGCGCCCAAGACAGCCGACTTCCTTGAAAAAGCCACTTGGACGCTGGCCGGTATCGTTATCGTATTGAGTATCGTTGCCGCCGCATTCCTGCCCAACCGCAACATCGGTGCCACCTCGGAAATCAAAGATGCCATCAACACCGAAATCCCGATGCCCAACTTTGAGACCCAAGTGCCCGTAACCCCTGAGGCTCCCGCAGCCGGCGAAGAGGCAGCCCAATAAAAATCGTTACGTCCCCATAACCCATCGGATACGGGGCTGCCCAACAACGGCAGCCCCGTATCTGCTTTTTAAGAATCCCCATAAACCCTTAACTCTTAAAACCATGAAATCCCACCTCATCGCCCTCATCGGACTATTTGCCATAGGAGCGAGCTACGCCGTACCCAAAGGCTTACCCCAAAGCGAAAAACAACGGCTCATCGTAACCACCGACCTCGGAGGCACCGACCCCGACGATACCCAATCGATGATACACCTGCTGGTGTGCTCCAACATGATGGACATAGAGGGGCTCATCAGCTCACAGGTATGGATGGACGACCCCGACAAGACCGGCAAGATAAAAGCCGTCGTCGAACAGTTTGGAGAGGTTCTGCCCCGCCTCCGGAAACACGCCGGCGGATACCCCGACCTCGACTACCTGCGCTCCATCACCCTGCGGGGACAGGAAAAATCGAATATGAGCGGTGTGGGTGAAGGCAAAGACTCTCCCGGTTCGGAACTCATCATCGCTGCCGTCGACAACCCCAAAGACCGCCGTCCGGTGTGGATCGCCGCCTGGGGAGGCATGAACACGCTGGCTCAGGCCCTCTGGAAGGTAAGCCGCACCCGCACCCCCGAAGAGGTGGAGGCATTTGTAAGCAAAATACGCATCTACGACATACTGGGACAGGACGATGCCGGCGCCTGGATTGCCAAGAATTTTCCGGACATCGTATACATACGCAACACACAGATATACGGATGGGGTCCGTCGGACGAATGGACAAAGAACAACATACAGAACTGCCTCCCGCTGGGTAAGCATTACCCCGACCGGGTATGGGCTACCGAAGGCGACTCTCCCTCGTTTTTCTATGTCTATGCCAACGGCCTGAACGTGCCCGAACATATCGACTACGGCGGCTGGGGCGGACGCTTCTCGCTGACCAAAACCAGTGGAATACGCGGCATGGACTTCATCGTGCGCAACGGAAAAGACGAGACACAATACGACCCCTATTACATGCACCCGAGCGCACCGGAAGGCATACAGGCCATCAACCGATGGCGCCAGCACATCTGGAACGATTTTGCCGCCCGCATGGCGTGGACAACCACCGATGATTATGCCGAAGCCAACCACCACCCCGTAGCCGTGATACAGCGCGACCGCTCGCTCCGGTGCATCTACCGCACAGCCCGGCCCGGAGAGGAGTTGTGCTTCGACGCATCGAAGTCGCACGACCCCGACGGCGACCGGCTCGGCTATCGGTGGTCGGTCTACAAGGAGCCGAGCTCATACAAGAACACGGTATCTCTCACCGGCGACACAACCGCCCACTGCCAGTTGACGATACCCGACGATGCCGCCGGAAAAACCATACACCTCATTCTCGAAGTAACCGACGATGGCACCCCTTCACTGACAGCCTACCGGCGAGTGGTCATCGAGGTCGAATGACGGCAGGACAAGCCACAGACGGGACACACCGCTCGGCCCACAATACCCCAAAAGAAAGGAGCCTGATTCCCATCAGGCTCCTTCTTACACACTACATTATTATTAAACCCAAATCCTATTATAATATCAAGTATGGCTTTGCTTGTTTCAACATCACAAAGATAGAGCAAGGCCACTCCGCCGGCAATACCGACATTTGGTGATTTACTACGGCCTGCTCCCTACTATTATGTAGAAAGGATACAAAACAGACTTTTGACAGCATAGGCAGCCAACAAAAAACTTTTTTTTAAAAAGTGTTGACAAAAACTAATTCACGTAGTATAGTATGTATTGTTCTGAG
>CAJLYN010000080.1 GCA_905210875.1 uncultured Bacteroides sp.
TTATTAACTTTGCAATATATTTAGTGAATAATTAATAAAGGATATGGTTAGTTTTTGTGTTGTATATTAGGAAAGAATAGTAGTAGAATAGTATAGATGAAAGTGAGTTTGCGTTGATTATTTCTGTTATTTTTCTTTTCTGAATGGTGTTGAGTTTTTGATTGGGATAGCCGTTTCCTTGCAAGTAAGAATGAGTCATTCTTTCCATATGATGTCATGAAAATGGCTACAAGAATGAAGTTTATAATTGAGAACGTTTTTCAAAGGCTCTATCCCAAAGGGAGGAGTATAGTGCTATGGGGTATGTTGCTTTTTCCGGGTACAGTTGTGGCTCAGGATATGGCCTTAAAGACCAATGCTTTGGGGTGGGCAACCTTGTCTCCTAATTTGGAATTTGAATACCGTGTTGCGCCTAAGTGGACTCTTGACATGGCACTTAGTTACAATCCTTTCACATTTGGCGACAACAAGAAGTGGCGACATATTTCGGTACAACCCGAGGCTCGTTATTGGATATGTGCTCCTTTCGGCGGACATTTCGTGGGAGCACATTTGTTGTATATGCACTATAATGCAGGTAACATACACCTGCCGTTTGGAATCTGGAATCAGTTGCAACGTTATCGTTTTCAGGGAAATCTCTACGGAGGAGGTCTCGTCTATGGTTATCACCACATCATCAACAAACGATGGAGTATAGAGGGGGCCATTGGACTGGGTTTTGCGCATACCTGTTCCAAGTATTACCGCTGCAAGAACTGCGGCCGTTATATGGGAATTGCTAAAAAGAACATTTTTATGCCTACGAAGCTCTCGCTTTCGGTGGTTTATGTAATTGATTGATGCCATGAACAAGATAATTGCCAGTTTTATATGTGTTTGTGCGGCTATTGCGTCTTTATCAAGAGGGTATGCAATGCCGTTTATTTCCCCGTATCAGGTATCGGCCGATACGGCTTTTGTTCATGATACGGCTCGGGTGATAAGCACACGCTTATATAATGGGGAACTTGTTACCGATACGACACTCATGGTTTCTACCCGATATGTCGTTAATTCTTATCCCAAGACGGCTACCCATGCCGTTACTCCGATAATTGCCGACAGTCTTGCAGTGCGTTCGGTGTCGGGTCTTGGTGTGCCTGACACGTTGCTCATCGAGTGGGCCGACAGTTTTGCCCTCACGTTGCAATTCCCTCTCACGGTTTCGAAGCGTGATGTGAAGAAAGACTATTGCCTTTGGTTCTCGCCCTCGTTATGTGGAGAGAGTGATACATTATCACTTCCGCCTGTCGTGTTCCAAGGCAAGCGGCACCGTCGCTACAATATCCGCAAGGCTTGGCTTGACGGTCGTCAGGAGTGGTACCCCTCGGTACCCAAGTCGGTCCCCGGTGACACATTGTGGTATGAGATGCGTATTGCT
The DNA here is from genome assembly GCA_905210875.1 of uncultured Bacteroides sp. Lineage (GTDB taxonomy): Bacteria > Bacteroidota > Bacteroidia > Bacteroidales > UBA11471 > Caccoplasma. Next base: position 1,424 of record CAJLYN010000080.1, read on the forward strand.
GCAAAGCCTTGGATGCGTTACGGAAACCTGACCCTTTGTCTGAATAGGGAGAAGGAGGGCTGCTGCTCGGTCGATACGCTTGACCCGCAATGTAGGCAGTCGTTCAGGTATATACCTCCATATCGTCCCCAATTACCTCTGATAATGCCTCAAATATATCCGTTGGCACAAGAAAATCCTGTGTTGCATCACATCTCCGATTATCGGCCCTATGATGGTTCGCAAGTATTGCGTAAGGAGCCGGGGGTATTGTATGTTTATTATCCGGTAAATCGATATGTATTGAATCCGTCTTTCCGTTCCAATAAAGAAACATTGGATAAGATTATATATCTTACTCAGCGTGTAGCTGCCGACAGTGCGGCAGATGTGCGGTTTATCGAGGTCATAGGTTTAGCATCGCCTGAAGGACCTTTGGACTATAATATTGGTTTGGCTCAGCAGCGAGCCGAGTCATTGGCTCAGTATATACAAGAACGTACCGGTTATCCCGATTCTCTGTTCCGAATAGTGTCGGGCGGTCCGGCATGGGCAGAGTTACGCGATTATATTTCGGATGTCGATACAGCAGGTCCTTTTTATAATAACCTGCTGCAACTTATCGATACCATTGCCGACCCAGTAGACAGAGAGCGTGCTCTGCGTCAATTTGATGGCGGGAGAGCATATCGTTATTTGATTGATAAGGCCATGCCTGAATTGCGTAATGCCGGATACGTACGCATCTATTATGATAACGCTCCCGATCGTGTAGCGATTATTATCAATCGGGCTATCGGGTTACTCAATAGTGGCTATTCGGCCGAGGCTTTGACTATGCTTAAAACAGTGGCCTACGATAGTCGCAGTTACAATGCATTGGGTAATGCTTATTACGTTAATGGTGATATTGCTCAGGCACTCGCTTATCTACAACGGGCAGCCGATGCGGGTGATGAGTCGGCTGCTTATAATGTTTTTTTGATAAAGCGCCGTTTAAATGATGATTTCGAATAGATTCTGATACTTATTAATTAGGATGTTTAGAATAAAAATACCAAAATAGAAACACAAAAAACTCCTTTAATTAACTAAAATGAAAAAAAACATGAAAAAAACATGGAAATTTGCCTTGGCAAGTGCCCTACTTGTTTCAGGTGTCGCTTTTACATCATGTAGTAGCGAGGAAGAAGAATTAATGGCTGGGTCCGATGTTGCAGTAGTTCCCGGAGCTTCAGATGAAGTGAAAACTCAAATTACTATTTCGGTTCCTCGTGCCAAAATGCAACGTTCTACTGCCGACTATGTACAGCAGGACGGTACGACATTTAATGGTATGGAGAAGATTTATCTGCTTCCGTTCTCCAATATCAGTGCTGACGGCTATGTAGAAGCCACTTCAATTTTTACCGGTAATCAACAGAGTTTGGGGAATATTAGTAATAATGCATTGACCAATGGTGTGGAGACATATACCAATGTAACCTTGCCTTATGGTGATGTGGCTTTCCTCCTTTATGGTGAATCGCCTAGTAGCTCAGAAAAAAATAAACTGACAGCCAGTTATATAAGTGCTCCAATGGCTACATCGAATACTCCGGCAAATATTTCATTCTCTTTGACCAATATTGACGCACCTGCCGGGTTGGCCGATTTTTCAAGCGCATTAAGAGACCTTCGTACCGCTATTGCTGCCGTAATGACAGAAGCTGAGTCTGCTGGAGGTACGGCTACGCAAGATGCTATTTATCAGGTTTTAAGTAGTTTGGTTGCTGGTGGAACATCGTCGGTTGCCGAAGGACAGATGGCTTATCTCTTGAATACGTTGGAAACAGCCGCCAACTCTTCCAGTTCTGCAACAACGTCTTCGGCTTATGAAACTGCTATCAATAACCTGAAAGACGAAATCACCAGTGCAGAGACTGCTGTGACGACTTTCTATGGCAACTATGGCGATATGCCGGTCGCTCTTTATGCATTCAATTGGGCTGGAAACTCTCCCGATGATGCTGCCGAATTAGATGAAAATATTCTTGCCACCGGTTCACAACTCAGCTATCCTACCACACTCTATTACATGACCAATGCATTCCCTATTGACTATACCAGTGGAACAGTTGACGGGAATAGCTGGGGTGGAGACGGTTTGTGGTCCGGTGGTACAAGAGCAACCATCTCGGCTGCCACGACCAAGATTGCTCTGAATAAAACAGTAAACTATGCTGTAGGTCGCCTCGATGTAAAAGTGAAAGCCGGTAGTAATCTATTGAAAGCAAATGCTGCCGATGGTACCAGTGAAACCGAGGTAAATGTAGCCAATGAAGGAACTCCGGCTTTTACATTGACGGGTGTAATAGTAGGTGGCCAACCTGCATCAGTAGGATGGAACTTTGAGAACACAACCAACGATTGGGTAAATATGGTTTATGACGATGAGGTTGTGGCCGAAGCTGCCGAGATAGCTTATGCTGTTGACTTTAATAGCGTAGAGGTAAGTTCTTATGTATTGGGCTTGCCTTCTAAACTTGCAACGAGTGCTGGTAGCGACGCTGTAGTAAACATTGCTTTGCAGGTTACCAACAATGGTCCTGCTTTCTATGGTAAAGCTGTTAATAATCAGCCTTCAATTATTCCTTCGGGCGCAACTTTCTACCTCGTTGGTCAGCTCGATCCGTATGCCGCAAGTGGTACTCCCAACCAGGTGTTTGCTTCGGATTATTATACAACGGCTAACCTGAATATTACATCGCTTAAAAACGCTTATGCCACATTACCCGACTTGACCGCTGCTCAACTCGAATTTTCTCTCAAAGTTGATCTTACTTGGCAGCAGGGTATCGTGATAAACGAAGATATTGAATAATCTTTTTTCGATTATAAACCTATAATTTAAGGAGACGGGAACATTGACGTTCCCATCGTTCCCGTCTCCTTTTTCACAAATAAGAATTTTTGATACTTCTCAAATGCCCGATAATTTGTCGACATACCGTTTCTCTCTCCTAAGAAGGTTGTCCATGCTTGGCACCGCGATAGGATTGCTCCTGACTACTTCGTGTATCAACGAAGACTTGTCGGAGTGTGGTTCGTATTGCGATTTGCATTTTCGGTTTACATCCGAGTTGAGCATGGAGCAGGTGGTAACCGACAATCTTTCGTCGAGTGTAGCCGAGCAGGAGATGGCCCGACAACTTATTGAGAAGTTCAATCCGGTATTTTCGGGAGAAATACATCACCTCGAAGTGCCTTTCTTTGAAAGCGAAAGCCGCTCTGCCGCTCATAACGAGATAGTTGAGGCCGGCGGTACCAATGAGGTATCTTACTCGCTTTATCTGCCGCAGGGTACCTATCATCATGTACCTGTGGCCAATGTCGCTACCGAGGCGGTTTGTGCTTCTTCGGGGCATCACCACCTCGACCACTATGCAATAAGTTATATTGACAGTGATACCCTTGAATCGTTTTCTTACGGTATCTATCACGCCACACAGAGTATCGAGTGCGACGGAACCGACAAGAATGTACACATACCCCTTACTATGACCAACAGTGCGGTGGCGCTGGTACTCACACCGGCCGTCGACAGTGTTGAGTCGTACATCGTCAATACCGCGGCCGGCTACTCCTTTGCCGACAGCACCTACGACTTCTCTTCGCCTACCATCGTGCGCACCTCCAACGTGCTTACCGACGATATGGTGGCTTCCTACGGAATATGTTTCCCGTCGAAGGCCGAAGAGCCCGTGCAGCGCGCCACATGGGGCGATACCGAATACTGGCAGATGCACGTCTATGTAACCCGTGGCGGGAAAACGACCCGCAACATACTCTCTGTCCGGGAGCCGCTGGCTGCCGGAGAACCTAAAATTCTGAAAGCAACCATCTCCGACGACGGAGAGATTATATATCACGGCGCCGAAGTTTCTGTCTCGGTTACTCTCGACTGGAAACCCGGCGGTGACCATAACATTGAAATATGATAAAGATGTTGAGAAAACTATTTGTGATATTGTTGCTGGCACTCCTGCTGGTACCGATAGGTTGCAGCAAGGATGAGGTCGTGGACATCACCCGCTATCGAACGGTGGTGATACGTGTCCCTGCCGACACCTACCTCGGGCAGCGCACACCCGGCGATCCCGGAGTGGTGTCGACCCTGCAAATACCCCGATATCTCTATTTCTTTACCGCCTTTACCCCACTCAATTCTACGACGGGAAATACGGGGCCTCAAATATCGGCCTTACGTTTGGATCAGATTACACCTGATTCTTGGATTTCCGTACCCGATGCCACCGGGACGATTATAAGTTATGAGCGAACGATACAGCTACCGTTGCCCGACGCCGATGAGGTGATGCTCTATGCCGTTGCTTCGTACGACCCTTTGACCGATATGGAAACGCTGGTCGACCAGGTACGAAGTGGCGCTGTAACACTTGATGAATCGACAGTTGCCTCTCTACAACTTTCTTCCGTCCAAGCCGACGGCTCTTCTGTAAGCATTGCCGATGTCTATGCCGGTAACGGCAGGTTGCTTACCGATGAGAATGCAGTGAATGAGCCTCTTGTTTGTTACCATGTGGCTGCCAAGTTTGATGTTATTTACAATCTCTCCGACGATTTTCGTTCCGGAGGAGCTTTTGCCGCTTGGCGTGTCAAGACCTTTACGCTCAAAAACCAGATAGGAAAAGGGTTCTATTTCAATCCTGCGGCCAACAGTTATGAGGCTCAGGAGGCTTTGCCCGATTATACGTTTACCGCCACTCCGGGCAACAATTTCTACGGGCGGTTCGATCTTTATCTCTTTCAACCAATTGTCATGGAATTTCCGTGGACGATAACCCTCACCGACGGAACGGCCGAAAGAACCCTTAGCGGTACATCGACCGCCACGGACGTATCGACTGGATATGCCGCCTATTTCCGGTTGAATTTAACCATAAACGGCATCGGCAGCGATACCGGTAATGAATGAAAAGGCAGTTACGACTATGATGCGATGGAGTAAATTTTTATCGGCGTTTTTCGCTTTCATGATATGGAGTGTGGCATCGGTTGCCGCACAGTCGGCATTGCGCCGATATGTCGATGTGAACAACGGTGCCTATACCAACGACGGAATGAGTTGGGCTACGGCCAAGAACAACTTGCAAGAGGCCATAAATGATTTGGCCCTCTATATGTCGACCAACAGCATCGCCGAGGGGGGAGAGATTTTTGTGGCTGAGGGCACCTATTACCCGTCGGAATCGACCGATGAAGGTAGCACACTCTTTGCCTCATTCAAGATGAAAGAGGGTATTACCGTGTATGGAGGTTTCCCGGCCGGCGGTAGAGAGACGGCCGACGGTAACTATATCGAAGATCCCTCCCTGCGGCCCATGAGAGACAATGCCGAGTATGGCTGGCAATTCAAGTATGAAACCGTACTCTCGGGCGATTTGTTACCCAGTAATCCTGCTGTGTTCCAGTGGAATGAGTCGGCTCAGAATTTTACAACGGTATTTCCATCGAATGTCTATCATGTCGTGTGGTTTGCCTCCAACGGATTTGGCGCTGATGGCGCTCCCGTACCGCTCCAACGCGAATCCGTGCTCGACGGTTTCACCATCAAGCACGGGTATGCCTCCGATCCCACGTTTACCGGTGTACATTACAGTAGAGGTGGTGGCGTATATTTGGTTGATGGCGGTGTTGTGCGCAACTGTATTATTACCGAAAATTCAGCTACCGAGCGTGGTGGTGGCGTCTATCTCCATGGAGGAGGTCTTGTCGAGTCGTGCTATGTCCATCGCAATACATCGCCCGGAGGTACTGCTACGACCGAAGGTTATGGTGGCGGTGTCGCATTAGTTGATGGAGGCGATGTCCGCTATTCCATGATAGTCAATAATTTTGCCGCCAATGGAGGTGGTTTGGCCTTGTACAATTCCGGAGAAGCATCGGGCATCTTGTCCGACCATCTCAATATGGCCGCCGTTTCTTCGGTTGTATCCAACAATACGGCCTCGAACGAAGGTGGCGGTATCTACATGCGCAATGGCGGTATCCTTAACAACATGACAGTTACGGCCAATCGCTGCAATGGATTGGGTATCACTCTTAATGGCGTACAGAACGGAAAAAGTGGAGGTGTCTATGTAGAGAATTATGCCTGCATCATCAATTCGCTTTTTTGGGGAAGTACAGTGGGAACGACAGGTGTTGTGCAATATTATCACCGCCCCGATGCCGACAAGACGGGCGACCTTACGTCTCTGGTATTATATTCGGCGTTTTCCGACCAGGCCGTTACCGAGTGGACCTATACCTATCGAGCTTCTATTCTTTCGCTCGAACGGGAAAATGTGTCGACGACTTCCAATACGGAGAATTATCCGGTGTTTATCAATCCTCCTCTCGACGCCAGTTTCTTGGCCGTGTCGGGTGTCATGGGCGAAGCCATCGACTACGATACCCGTTATTCTTGGCAGCCGGCATCTGTATCGCCCGTGAGGGAGTATGGTCGTAAAATCTCCGACATCTCGGCTCTGTCGTCCTATCCGCTCGATAGGGCAACTACCACGGTCGATATATGCGGCGAGGCATACAGTATTTGCCCCTCTTTGGGAGCCTATCGCATCAGTAATGCAGTCATAACGCCCTATATGTCGGGCGATACCGTTGCCTTGTTTGTCGACCCCGAGATAAATAGAATTGATGCCAATGGCCTCGGCGGCAGCTGGGACGCTTCGCTGGTGTATCTCAATGTGGCCCTGTCGCATTTTCGTGATAATGCCGACGCTTATGCAGGAAAAGTCAAACGTATTTATGTAAAAGAGGGTAATGTATCGCCTTTGTGCGCCTATACCAATACCCGTTATCTCTCGGCCGGTATACAGATGGTCTCCGGTGTTGAACTCTATGGTGGTTATGCCCGGGCTCTCAGTGGCACCGATCGTTCTGTGCGTAATCCGGTCAAGTATCGCTCAATTATCGACGGGAAAGTTGGAACCGATGAGTATGTCTATCATTGTGTGATTTTCCGCGAGGTATCCGGTGCCGTACTTGATGGATTTCATATCGTCAACGGTGATGCCACGCTCACCGGTACCGAGACGGCTCTTATCAAAAACGGTGGAGGTATTGTTATGGCTGTCGACCCCGTGGCCGGAGTCACGGGCGATGGTTCCATGACGGGCAATATCATACGCAACTGTCTTATAGAGAACTGTGTGGCCAATAAAGGTGCTGCCCTATATGCGCAACCATATCCCGGAGCAAAATTTGACTTGAAGATGTCCAATTGTGTCATCAACAACAATACGTCGGTCGATATGGCTTCGGGTGAAGCTGCGGCTCTCTGTTTTGATATTCCTGCCGAAGGAAATGATGAGATATCTGTCGAGCTCGATCACCAGACAATTGTCAAAAATGTGGGTTATGGAGTCTGTGCCACGCAGCCCGGAAAAGTATCAATGGTCAACAGTTGGGTGTGGAGCAATGCTTCCCGGGCTTATGACGACTGTACCCGTCTTACGGCCGATAGTGCCCTTACCTTGAAAAACGTAACGGCAACTTACAGTGCTTTTGATGCCGGGGCAGGGTACAACGACAATGGAAATTTCTCGACACTTACTTACAACAGAAACGATGCTACCTATCCGATGTGCGAAAATCCCACGCGTAACATAGGCCACACGGTCGATGCATATAATACCTACAACGGAGGGTATACAAACTATATGCCATCGAACATGAACCCTATTATCAATAAAGCATCTGCGGGCA
>CAJLYN010000081.1 GCA_905210875.1 uncultured Bacteroides sp.
ACAAAGAAGTCGAAAGATTTCTTGCGATAGGGATTTTCGGCCAGCGAAGTAGCTGTACACACGCAGGCAAGGACAAAAAGAGTGAAGATTTTTTTCATTACAAGGCATTTTTTGAGATGGTAGATGGGACTATGCCGGCCTCTTGTTGTTTCAATGAGGGATTATGTTCGCCATTGACCGTCAATTTGGGGGCAAAGATACGACTTTTATATGGGATTTTTCGAGCGATATGTCTCTTTCCTTGTGCAAAAAGAGGTTTATTCTGTTCTGTTACTCTTTTTAAAAGAGGAGCTTATTACTGAGATAGACAATGTGTTTAATGGCAAATAGGACCTATATTATGTAATACAAATTAATTGTATATTCATAAGAAAAACAAAACTTCTCATCGTACAAGAAGGATTTCTTCAAATTAAATTCGTAATATTGTATCTGCATGATAGATGCCGCCAGTTGTTATTTCTTGATGAGGCCTCATAAAATCTCTGCTTCTGTAATACAATGAAACAAATACCTCTATATAAATTTTATAAACGAAAATATGGACAAGAACTGTTGATTGATGTGCTTGATCTTGATTATATCAAGACCGGCATACGTCTCCATCCTGTGCATAGAGAAACATTTTACTGCATTATTTTCATCACAGATGGCAGGGAGGAAGTTTCTGTCAATGAACATTATCGCAAGGTAGGTCCGGGGGAAGTAATCTGCTCCCGTCCCGGTGAGATATGGAAATGGAATCCTGAACCACAGCTTGAAGGAATTGTTTTGATATTTGAAGAGCAATTTCTCTTGTCCTTTTTCAAGGACCCTTTGTTCCTTGACCGTTTTTCCTATCTTCGTGCCGATAGATTCTCGCCTTTTCTTCTGTTGGATAAAGAATTACAAGAGCGTTTGTACCATCTGCTTCTATTGATGAAAGACGAGATCGACTGTCGTACGGAGAAGGATCAGCACATTCTTCGTGCCATGCTGTATGAAACGTTGATGCTGCTTAACAGGGCTGATTCCCCAAATGCAGACGACGAACAGTCCATGAATGAGGTCTCTGTCAGCCGTTATGTCGATAAATTTACCTCGTTGGCGGCTGCAGAATATGGGGTGCATCATGATGTAGAGTACTATGCAGACAGACTGTGTATCACCCCAAATTACCTAAATAAAGTTGTCCGACAAGCTTTAGGAACTACCGCCAAACTCTACATACATAATATGTTGTATGAGGAGGCTAAGCGCAGGCTCGTTTATACGTCGGCGACAATTTATGAAATAGCCGAAGACCTTCATTTTGACACTGCATCTTATTTTATACGTTTTTTCCGAAAGCATGCAGGTATTACCCCTTTGCAATATCGAGAAAACAACAAGTGTCCGCAAAAGTGACATTTCCTCCTTTATTTGTCCGATGTTCTCTTGTCTTAAACCCGATACCTTTGCGCTAGAAAATCTCAAAGGTACAAAGTCATGGTTATCGCAGAGAAACAGACTAAAGATTTACTTACAGCGTCAAGGATCGGGCGTTATGCCATCAATCCCTATGTAGGTTGCCCTCATGCGTGCAAGTACTGCTACGCATCGTTTATGAAACGCTTTACCAATCATCCTGAACCATGGGGCGAGTTCTTGGATGTCAAACGATGCGACAAGAAGATAGACCTTCGCAAGATCGACGGGAAGAATGTGTTCATAAGTACGGCCACGGATTGTTACAATCCCTATGAGGCCAAATACAGAATCACCCGTTCCATTCTCGAACAATTGGTAGACAGCAATTGCTATCTGCAAATCTCCACCAAGAACAAACTCATTCTCCGAGACCTCGATCTGCTGAAACAGATGAAACACATCAGTGTAGCCATGTCGGTCAATACATTGGATGAGAAATTTCGCCATGACATGGACAAGGGTAGTACCATAGCTGAAAGACTAGATACGCTCCGCACCTTTCATGACAATGGAATATACACCATTCTTTTCATGTCGCCTATTTTTATCTATATTACCGACTGGAAGGCCATCATCACTCAGACCCGAGATTTTATCAGTGAATATTGGTTTGAAGACCTTAATCTGCGCAGTAGCTACAAACCCGTTATCATGCAGTATGTTCAGGAGCATTATCCACAATATTACGACTCGTACCGGCGGATTTATAATGAAGGAAATCGGCTGGAATTGTTGGATATGGATAAGGAAATATGTGCATGGTGTGACATGGAACACATCAATTACAGTGCTTACTTCCACCATGAAACCGTGATAAAAACAGAAGTGAACAAGATATTAGGTAAAAACAATAAATAATAAGGAAAGAATATGGAACAGAATGGTAAGAATCTACCTGCGTGGTACAAGAATGAAGAAGAACGGCAGTTGGCCGAATACGTTATCTCATTGGAAAGAGCAGCCTTGGACAAGTGGTTCAACGGAGATACGTCGGGATATGAGCAGTTGTGGTCAAAACGTAGCTTCACCTATTTCGACAGCGTGTCGGACAAGAGACTGTAAATTAAAGTGTGTCAAGTAAAGGAAGCAAAAATTATTAACTTTACAGACACACTTTAATTATGAGTAATTCATTTGATTATGAACAGTTCAAGGCGAATGCCATTGAACAATTGAAGGCCGGGGTTCCTCTTTCCGGCAAGGATGGAGTATTAGCACCTCTGTTGGAGAATCTGCTTAACAGCGCCCTTGAAGGAGAGATGGACAGCCATCTGGAAAACGGTGAGCGCGAGTGGGGCAACCGCCGGAACGGCCACATGAGCAAGCAGGTGCAGACTTCGATGGGAGAAGTGACAATAAACACACCGCGCGACCGGGACGGCACTTTCGATCCGCAGGTTGTGCGCAAACGCGAGAAAATCCTCGCGGACTCCCTTGCGGACAGAATCATAGGCCTGTACGCCATCGGCAACAGCACGAGAGAGATAAGCGACATCCTGGAGGAGCAGTTCGGCAACCGCATATCGGCCGAGACCATCAGCAGCATCACGGACCGCGTCATTCCTGAGATACAGAGCTGGAAAAACCGGCCTCTGGACCGGGTGTATCCCCTTGTATGGCTTGACGCGGTTCATTACAAGGTAATGGACGAGAAGAACAGGCCTGTGACCAGGGCCATATACAATGTGCTGGCCCTCAATTCAGAAGGCAGGAAGGAACTTTTGGGCATGTACATATCCAAGAGCGAGGGGGCCAACTTCTGGCTCGGCGTCCTTACGGATCTCCAGAACAGAGGAGTCCAGGATATCCTCATCGCCTGTGTTGACGGGCTCAAGGGATTTCCAGAGTTATGATTTCCGTGTGCCTCGTGTCCAGATAGGAAAGGATATGGCCGTGTTGACCTACCAACTCTTTGCCGACACTATTCTGATAAACATGGCATATAATTGCATCGAGGTATATCGGAAAGAGGATAATGGCGAGTGGCATGTAATACATTCCACATGGTCATTTATCCGTCCCATGGATTATGATTTCAATAAAGCGAAAACGGTCGTTTAACCTATTTGCCTTTTATGGAAACTGTTTATGATTATCTCAGAAAACAGGTAGAAGAACAGCCAGATGCTACGGCCGTCTTTGATGACCGCCGTAAACTCTCATTTCGCGAACTGGATGCGATGGCTGACACTATTGCCTCCATGTTCCCTGTACGCCCGGGAGCAGTTGGTATAGTGATGAATCACAGCGTAGAGATGATTGCCTCTCTGTTTGCCGTCTTGAAAGCTGGCGCGGCCTATGTGCCGGTAGAACCGTCATTCCCGCAGGAACGCATCCGTTTTATTATGGATGAGTGCAAGGTGACTTTTATCTTGACTGAACATGAATATGCCCGGAAACTGGGTACGGCACATCCATTGCTGTTCATCGAGCATGGGTTACCGATAGATACCTCCGCTTCTTTCTCTGCCTCCGTCAGTCCTGAAGACTTGGCATACATTCTTTACACTTCGGGTTCTACGGGTGCCCCGAAAGGTGTGATGGTAGAAAATCGCAACGTTTGCCACTACGTGCGGGCATTCCGCAATGAGTTTCATCCTACATCCGGTGACATCATGCTGCAAAACTCTGTATGTACGTTCGATATCTTTGTTGAAGAAGTTTTTGCCTCTCTCCTGTCTGGCGCGGCTTTGGCTATTCCTCCTGCCGATGTGAAAGATGACGTTCACCGCCTGATGCACTTTGTCGATAAACATCATGTAACTATTATTAGTGGCTTCCCATACTTGCTGTTGGATATGAATAAAATGGAGCATATCCCGTCCTCCCTGCGGCTGCTTATCAGTGGCGGTGATGTATTGCGTGCGAATTATGTGGACCATTTGCTTCCACAAGCCGATGTGTACAACACCTATGGACCGTCAGAAACGACCGTTTGTGCATCTTATTTTCGCTGCAATTCTTCGCTGCCCATGCCCGATGGCACTTATCCAATCGGAAAGGCGGTGAAAGGCGTACTGATAGAAATATGTGATGAGCAGATGCAGCCTTTGCCTATGGGAAAGCCTGGAGAGATTTGTATTTTAGGCGACGGCGTTTCACGTGGCTATGTAAATCGACGGGAGCATGGGGCTTTTGTTACATTGGATGATGGGCGACGTATGTATCGTAGCGGTGATATAGGCATCATGCAACCCGATGGAAACCTGCTTTTCCTGTACAGAAAAGATACACAAGTGATGATTATGGGCAGGAGGGTTGAGCCGGCGGAAGTGCAGAACATCCTTTGTGAATGTCCAGAGGTAGAAAAAGGCGAGGTCTGTGCTTGTGTGGACGAACAGCATCTATCGTATCTGATAGCCTATATCGTACCGAAGGACAAGCAGACATTCAAAGTATCCTCCGTACGGAAAACAATGGAAAAATTTTTGCCATCTTATATGATTCCGGAGTTTTTTGTCCGGATGGACGCCATGCCTGTTACCCCTAATGGAAAAGTGAATCACATGGCCTTGCCCGTTGTTCTTAAAACCGGTGATTTATGAATGGAATAGTTATCCGACAGGTCTCTGTAAGTGAACTGGATAAGTTGATGGCATGGCGCATGGAGGTTTTAGACGAGGTATTTGCTATTCCGCGTGGGACAGACACCTTGGCATTGGAACAAGCCAATCGAGAGTACTATCTGCAAACACTGCCTACTGGAGAGCATATGGCTTGCTTTGTCGAGATAGACGGAGAAACGGTAGGTTGCGGCGGAATCTGTTTTCAACGCGAAATGCCCTCGCCCGACAATCCAGGCGGGCAGTGTGCCTACCTTATGAATATCTATATTCGTCCCGCATACCGCAGGCAGCACATCGGTACAATTCTTGTCTCGTGGCTTATAGATCAGGCACGCAGACCGGGTATCGGGAAGATTTATTTGGAAACATCCGACATGGGGCGAGACATGTACCGTCACCTCCATTTCGAGGAAATGAAAGATATGCTAAAATTACATGTATGACCATACCCTTTATAAAGCCCAAACGCATGCAGCGGGGCGACAAGGTTGCCATTGTGAGTCTCTCCAGTGGAATGTTGGGAGAGAAGCGTTACGTGCATAAATATGACCTTGGCAAGTCTCGCTTGGAACAACTGTTCGGATTGGAGGTAGTGGCTATGCCACATACGCTGAAAGGGATGAAGTATATCTATGAGCACCCCGAGAAGCGGGCCGAGGACTGGATGCAGGCGTGTGAGGACAGTTCTATAAAAGCCATTATCACCTCCATCGGAGGAGACGACGGCATCCGCCTATTGCCTTATGTGGATTTTGAGGTGTTGCGCCGTAATCCGAAAGTATTTCTCGGCTATTCCGATACTACTGCCCATCACTTGATGATGTGCTGTGCCGGAGTTGTTCCCTTTTACGGTCCAGCTTTTATGTCGGATTTTGCTGCGTATGGTTCGATGCCAGATTACACGGTTCGCGCTGTGCGTGAATTGCTTTTTGAGGGAAAGGCCGAATGGCTGATTGAGAAATGTCCCTATTGGGAAAAAGGTAGCATTGCGTGGAACAAGAAAAATATGTGCAGGCAAGAAGAACGACTGCCCGACCCAATTGGCTACGAAATATTGCAGGGTGAAGGCACGGTACGAGGCCGGCTGATGGGGGGATGCATCGATGCTTTTCCCATGTATTGTGGGTCGAAGGCTTGGCCAAGTGCCGAAGTATGGGAAGAGAGCATAATCTTTCTGGAAACGAGTATGGACTGTCCGTCGCCTGCCTATTTGTCGTATTATCTGCGTGGGTTGGGTGCACAAGGTATCTTGGAAACGATTCAGGGTATGATTGTCGGCAAACCGTGCCGTAACCGTTATTACGAGGAATATAAGACCGTGTTTTTGAAAATCCTGAAAGAATTCGGACGGGAAGATATGCCGGTGCTGTACAACGTCAATTTCGGACACTGTCCACCCATCGGAATTATTCCTTATGGCATACAATGTGAATTAGATGCAACTGCCCGTACTATCAAGTTGTGCGAAAGTTGCGTTTTATAAAAAGAAAAATCATGAATATAGAAGAATTCAGGGACTATTGTCTTTCCTTTCCAGGAAGTGAGGAAAAAACGCCTTTCGAGAAGTTTTTTCACGGGAAGCATTCTTTCCTTGCTTTTTATGTGAACGGGAAGATGTTTTGCTATTTCGAAATCGATAAGTTCGACCGGTGCACTATCAAATGTAATCCCGAAGAGATTGAGGAATTGTCTGCGGCCTATGAATCGGTCATACCGCCATATAACTGCAATCCAAAATATTGGATCAGCATAAAATTCAATGACGATATGCCTGATAAGGAAATAAAACGTCTTGTCAGACAATCATATGAGATAGTCCGTAAACTTTGACTGTCTATAAATTTTATAGCGGCGGGTAATAATAAATGCTGGAATTGCAAATCAATATTATGCCATTCAGAACGCATAATGCTTCTCTTTGTGTGGCTTATGTTATAAAATTATTGGGGAATAAAGATAGGTAATATAGCCGGGATTATAAGATAGAAGCCGTAAAGCCATTGCTCGAGAAACAAGTGCTGATGTTCTGAGAGAGCGTATTCCGAGAATCAGATGACATTATCCGTAATGTTATAAGAGTGTCTCTTTGTTGTTGAAGGACTGAGGGCTGGCTTTCTAAGTAAACTCAAATGGGCTTCATGACATTGCACATGCAGATTGACTCTGTGAAAATGAAAAATTTTACTCAATTCTTGCTTTAACGTTTGTCATTTGCTATCTTTATAAACTCGGCCGATGTGGGAGCATTGTCGGCAGAAAGGAAATCATATCGTCTCCCTCTGTACGTTTACTGTTTTTTGAAATAGAATAGAATTATGAGTAAAATTGCGAAGAGCCTTATCGATCTTATTGGTCATACACCGATGCTCGAACTCTCGGGTGTGGCCTGCCGGTATGGGGCAGTTGCCCGCATTGTGGCCAAGTTGGAATCGTTCAATCCCGGTGGAAGTGTGAAAGACCGCACGGCTCTGTCCATGATAGAAGATGCTGAGACACGGGGTACGTTGATGCCCGGTGCCACAATTATTGAGCCCACCAGCGGAAACACTGGGGTGGGATTGGCCTGGATTGCCCGTGTAAAGGGCTATAAGACGATACTCACCATGCCCGAGACGATGAGTATCGAACGACAACGACTGCTGAGGGCCATGGGGGCTGAGCTTGTGCTGACTCCCGCTTCTGCGGGAATGGTGGGTGCCATAGCCAAAGCCGAAGAGTTGTTGTCGACAATCCCGAGGTCGGTAATGTTGCGTCAGTTTGAAAACGAAGCCAATCCGGCCGTGCATGAACGCACTACGGCCGAAGAGATATGGCACGACACCTATGGTTCTGTCGATATTTTTGTAGCTGGTGTGGGTACCGGTGGTACATTGACCGGTGTGGCCCGGGGATTGAAAGCGCATAATCCCGCTGTCGTGGCGGTTGCCGTAGAGCCGGCTTCTTCGCCGGTACTCTCTGGCGGGGCTCCCGGAGTCCATGGTTTACAAGGCATAGGAGCCGGCTTTGTACCCAAAACTTATGATGGAAGATGGGTCGATGCGGTGATGACGATTACCGACGAAGACGCGATGTGCATGGGACGTGAACTTGTGGCTTGTGACGGCGTTTTTACCGGCATATCGTCGGGTGCGGCAGTATGTGCGGCGGTGCGGTTGGCTTGTCGTCCCGAGAACGCAGGCCGGCTTATTGTGGTGCTGCTGCCCGACACGGGCGAGCGTTATTTGTCGACCGAACTTTTTGAGGAGTGATACATTCCTTTGCTACTGGATAAAAAAGAAAAAAGCGTAGCCCCTTTCGGCGGTTACGCTTTTATATAAAAATCGGTTGGAAATTATTTCTTCTGAGCCGAGATTTCGATGTTTACAGTTTGTTCGGCAGGTGTACCTATGAGGGCGCCGGCTTCAATAGCGAGGTTGGCGGCTCCGGCTTTGGTTACCGTACCGATTACTGAGTTGATAACAACATCGAGTCCGATGATGTTTTGTCCCAGTCCCATATCGGTTCCGTTAAGGGTAAGTTTCTCGCTGTCGGCAGTGCTGGGTACGTTGTTAACATTGAGAGACAGGGCACCAATTATCATCAGCGAGTCGTTGATGGCGAGAGAAGTGGTGTTTTCCTGTTGGTTGAGGGTAAAAGATACAGGGCTCGACGAAGTTTCGGGATTCATGGCTTCGAAGAAGTTCTGGCCATTAACGAGAATAACGATATCTCCGGCATATTCACCCGTAGCATTTATCGGGGTTGTGATACCATTGTTGGTTGTGTTGTCATCATCTTTGTTGTCATCGCCACAAGCAACGAATGCAAGAGGCATAGCCATGAGCAGGAACAGATAAAGAAGATTTTTTTTCATAATTGTTTTATTTTTATATTAGTTTTTCGGGCGCAAAGATAATACATTTCGTATGAATTGTAAAAAACTTCCGGAATATTTTGAGTTTCCCCCAAAGGCAGGGAAAACGCTGGCGTGATCGGTGTAATTTCAGATGATCTTGCCGGAATCGGAACCGCCCGCGTGATCGCCCTGATCGCAGTGGCAGTCATTCCGTTTCTCATTTACCTCTGGAGCAACTCCCAGGCGGTTTACGAGT
>CAJLYN010000082.1 GCA_905210875.1 uncultured Bacteroides sp.
AAAAAAGTCGGGGTGGATATCTCCACCCCGACTGTAAAAGTATCGAGTAAGAATTACTTAACGACTACTTTCTCTACCTCAACCGTTCCGTCGCTGTAAACAGTACGTACCAAGTTGAGACCTTGGGTGAGTTCGCTTTGAACGGCACCAGAGATACCGTAGATTACTTGCGAAACAACAACCTTTTCTACCTCGGCATTCGTAACAGCACCGGGTTCGGGCTCTTCAACGCCTTCTACTTTGTAGAATTGCGAGAGACGAGCATAGGTTTGACCAACCACATCGGTTACATTTTGAACAACGAGTTGGTAAGTAGCAGCTGCAAGAGGCTCGGCACCCGAACGGGTAATCGTCATCGTATTACCGCTGATAACATACGTACAGTTGGTTGTAGGCATTGCAGGCTCACCAAAGAATACAATCAGATTATCGGCTTGCGTTTCGGCCAGCGGGTTGTTAAACGTAACAACAAAGGTGGTAGTGGTATCAGCTATCGCAACAGCATCGGCCATAGCGGTGCTACCGGCAGGCGATACCGATTGCAACTCGAGTTCACCATAACCTTCAACCAAGATTCTGTATTCGTCAACATAGAATTCTTTGGCTTCGCTCTCGAAGCGTACATACTTCTTGTCGGTTCCATTGTAAGAGAATCTTACGGTCTCTTCTGCTCCGTTGGGAACGACGATTTCATCGAGCACTTGCCATTCGGTACCTTCGAGCTCATCGCCCACCATGACGCGGATAGGAGTTTCCACTTTGGCTCTGATGTCGAGTTCAACATCGAACGGGCCTTGGAACACACTGTCGGGAGCAGCACCGGTCTTACCTTCGGCGTTGAGGAAGTAAGCACCATTGTCGCTTTGGAGAATGAGACGACGGTTTTTCTCGCCATAGAACGACCAGCCATAATACATACGGTAACCTACATAGGTATTTCCTTTATTGAAGACATGTACGCGGAAACCGTCTTTTTCGGTCGAGTTGCTGAAGCCGATACCATCAGGCCATACAGCCCCGGGTTTTACGGTACCGGCAAGAACTTCACCAGTCTCTTCATCATAAGTGAAATCGGCGTTGTAGAACCACTCTTCGATAGGATTGTGGAAGTCGGTCGAATAGAAGACCTTCTCACGAGCTACATAATTCTCATTTCTAGCACCTTGTACAGCCACAGGCGAATTGTTGTATTTTTCACTCACGGCCACGGCCATCACGGTTATCGTGTCGCCATAAGCTGCAAACGGAGCCGAATAAACTTCGCCATTGGCAACAGGATCAGAGCCATCGAGCGTGTAGAGGATCTGAGCGCCGGTAAGATCAAGTTCTTCGCTTGCAATAGTAATGGTAACATCCACACACTTACCCTCTGCATTCTGAGCGGTAGCAATAACCGGAGTAGGCAGAGCAGCAAGAGTTGTATTGACAAATTCAAAACTGTCAACAGGAGAATCAAACCACTTCTCAGGCGATACGGCGATAGCTTGTACGAGGCAGTTCTTCAAGAGAGTATCGGGAGCCTCATAAAGCTTGCTCTCGGTGGTGGGCACAGTACCGTCGGTGGTGTAGTAAATCTTGGCGGTATCGGGAGTGGCGGTGATGGTGAGTTCATAGTAACCGGTCCATTCGCCTTCGAGCGGAGTAGTTGTAATCTCGGTAGCGCAAGTTCCTACGATGGGAAGCACGTAAGGTTCACCCCAGAGGAGGTATTTGGCTGCATTGACAAACATTCTGACGCCATCTTCGGTCAAAGCACCGTCAAGCACGGTATATTCAGCACCTTCGCCATCGATGGGGACAATCAGGTAACCGATATTACCATCGAACCAGTGCTCAGCGACGGAAGCAGAACCGTTGGAAGTTGCAATAACATCGTGATCAAAAGTTGTTTCAGTAGGAATACCTTGCAGGTAACGACCACCTTCACGACCCGGTTTTGCAAACGGAATAACCGTATCGATTCTCGAAAGACCGGCGAAAATATCGTGGCCTTTATAGAGATAATCGGGAATAAGGGTCATCGAAGGATTCTCGGCCGTGCCGGGGTTTGCACCGCCGCCACCAATAGCGGGGCTGGTCTCGTTGTACCAGAAAGCTTTGGTGTTAAGCACGGGTATCTGACCCAAAATCTTGTCGAAAGATTTAGCCAAAGCGGTTCCCGAACCGGTAGGTCCAGCAATAACTACGAGGTCATAGTCGGCAAGGCCATCAGTAGCGAGGTCACCGGTGAGGGTTACGTCATCAAAGTTGAGAGGGGTAACCTCCATAATCGGGTCGGCATCCAAAGCCAAGAAGATAGCTTCGCTGCAAGCGTCTTCAACAACATCGGCACCAGCCAAATAAGCTACTTTGAAAGCTTCGGGCAAGGTGTAGGTACCAGTGATTACAACATTGTTGAGACCAACTTGCTTACCAGCATCGCACTTGAAGTTGAATTCAAGAACAAAAGGCTCGTCAGCTGTAGCGGTAATACCAGTGATATCCAAATCAGCTTTCAGGTAGTCTCCACTACTATCACGCAGAGGCTCGAGGGTCTCAGCATTCAGTTTCACCTTTTCACCGTTAGCCGGAATGACATATACATCCAGTTGTTTACCGCTATCCGAGCCAAAACGGGCAGCATTGAAGGTCACTTTTGTGGGCGTAAACGTAACGCCATTTTCCACATTCACCGTAAAACGCACGGTAGGAAGAGAAGTATCGGCCATCTTAGATGCCGGACTGAAACGCATAAACGTAGTACCGTTGATAGCTTTTGTTCCGGAGAAATCCCAACCGGAAGCAACAGCCATCGTTCCAGAAGAGAGTACACCGTCTGCCGAGAACGTAGCCGTTTCATTGGCAGCTGTTGTACAAGCATACGTAGCTGTTACAGTCTCTTGTGCCGAGGCCCACGACGATGCGCCGAAGAACAGGGCAGCAGCTGCTAACAGTCTACCAATCTGTGTAATTTTTCTTTTCATGATAGAAAATTTTTAGTTAATAATTGAAAGTCTTTTTTGTTTTATCTATATTACAACATAGACATTTACAAAATTACTCTTTTCACAAGAGTATCATACTTGTATGTTTGATATAAAAACTAATTAAATTGATTTTATTTATCTGTATCTAATGCTCTATAATATTGAGTCCGAGAAAATAGTATATTTAATATACCTAAAATAAAAGGAACGATTTAAATTCAGTAAAGAAAACATTTATTAAAGATTGAGAGAATAGCGATGCAACGGGGCGTGAGATAAACTCACGCTCCGAAGTCGTCGTACATCAACATTTCGGTAGGAACACCGAGATTCCAAAGCATTTTTTTGACCGACGCCGACATGGGGCCGGGACCACACATATAATACTCAATATCCTCGGGAGCCTCGTGGTCTTTGAGGTAATGGTCGTAGAGCACCTGGTGGATAAATCCGGTGTAGCCCGTCCAGTTATCTTCGGGCTGCGGATCGGAGAGTGCAATGTGGAACTCGAAATTGGGAAAATCTCGTTCAATGGCTCTGAAATCTTCTTCGTAGAAAATTTCACGACGCGACCGAGCCCCATACCAATAGGAAATCTTACGATCGGTCGTGTGGAGTGTGCGGAAGAGATGCATGAGATGAGAACGCAAGGGTGCCATTCCGGCACCGCCACCGATATATATCATCTCGCGCTTGGTATTCTGTATGTGGAATTCGCCATAAGGGCCCGAAATAGTTACCTTATCGCCGGGTTTACGCGTAAAGAGGTAGGAAGAGCAAATACCGGGTTTGATGCCTGCCGCCCAGGTACCCGTAGCACGATCGAACGGCGGAGTAGCAATGCGGATGTTAAGCATGATGATGTTGCCTTCGGCGGGATAGTTTGCCATGGAATAGGCACGGAAAGTCTCCTCATCGTTACTGCACGCCAGCCCCCACATCTTGTACTTGTCCCATTCGTCGCGGAACTTCTCCTCAACCTGCATGTCAGTAAACTTGATGGCATAAGGGGGAACGTCGATTTGGACATAACTACCGGGCAAGAAGTCGAACTTCTCACCATCTGGTACCCGCACCACAAACTCTTTGATAAACGAGGCAACATTACGATTGGAGATGACTTCACACTCCATCTTCTTGATACCAAGCACCGATTGCGGCACCTTTATCTGCAAGTCATTTTTTACTTTGACCTGACAAGCGAGCCGATAATGGTCGTGCTGCTGCTTACGGGTGAAGAAACCCGTCTCGGTAGGGAGTATTTCACCCCCTCCTGAGAGAACCTGACAACGGCACATGCCGCAACTTCCCCCACCGCCACAAGCCGAGGGGAGGAATATCTGATTGGCAGCCAACGAAGCCAGCAGCGTAGCACCGGCCTGCGTTTCGACCGTGCGTTCGCCATTGATGGTAATGCGACGATTACCGGCCGGCATGAGACGAGCCTTGGCTATAAGCAGCACAACAACCAGCAAGAGGGTAAGCACAAGAAATATGACGACGGCAGCTATAATGGTAAGGTTGCCCGATGAAAATAGGATAGAGTTCATAACGGAACGTTTTTTACAATTTAATGCCGAGGAAACTCATGAATGCAATACCCATGAGCCCCGTAACGATAAAGGTGATGCCTATGCCCTTGAGAGGTGCCGGAACATTAGAATAAGCCATCTTCTCCCGTATGGCGGCGATACCGACAATAGCCAGCAGCCAGCCGAGACCCGATCCCAGGCCATAGACCGTGGCCGACCACGCATTGGGGAACGACCGTTGCTGCATAAAGAGCGAACCGCCCAAGATGGCACAGTTCACCGCAATGAGCGGCAGGAAGATGCCCAGCGTATTGTATAGCGCCGGTGCGTATTTCTCGACTATCATCTCGACGAGCTGCACCATGGCCGCCACGACGGCGATGAAAAAGATGAGACTCAGAAAGCTGAGGTCGACATCGGCAAACGACTCGCCGAGCCACGAAAGGGCCCCGGCTTTGAGTATGTAGTTTTCGAGCAGATAGTTGACCGGCAGGGTAATGGCCAGAACGAAGGTTACTGCCACGCCCAGCCCCATGGCGGTTTTTACGTTCTTGGAAACGGCAAGGTAGGAGCACATTCCCAGAAAGTAGGCAAATATCATGTTGTCGATGAATATCGACCGTATAAACAGATTAAGATTTTCCATGCGTCAAACGATTGGGAGTGTAATACTACTTTTCTTGCAAATCCTTATTGCGGAGACGATGCACCCAGATGATGCAGGCCACCGTGATAAGGGCCATCGGGGGCAATATCATGAGACCGTTGTTCTGATAGCCCCAGTCGTAGAGACACTGCGGCACGACGGGATAACCGAAGAGGGTACCCGAGCCGAGCAATTCGCGGAAGAAGGCCACAATCACCAGGATAAGGCCGTAACCCACGCCGTTGCCCACACCGTCGAGGAACGACTCCCACGGGCCGTGCCCAAGGGCGAAAGCTTCGAGGCGCCCCATGAGAATGCAGTTGGTGATGATGAGCCCCACAAAGACCGAAAGCTGCTTGCTCACGTCATAAGCATAGGCTTTGAGCACCTGGTCGACGATGATGACCAACGCCGCAACGACCACCAGTTGCACGATGATGCGGATACTGCCGGGAATGGTATTGCGCAACAGCGAAATGATGACATTGGAAAAGGCCAGCACCGCCGTCACGGAGATAGCCATGACAAAGGCAGGTTCGAGCTTGGCTGTAACGGCAAGGGCCGAACAGATGCCCAACACCTGCACGATGACGGGATTGTTGCGCGAGAGCGGTCCCAAAAGTATCTCTCTGTTTTTTTTCGATAACAGCATATCTCTTATTCTTTATTATTACTTCAACGATTCAAGGAATGTGCAATAGGGTTCGAGACTGTTGGAAAGCATGGCCTGCACCCCCTTGCTGGTAATGGTTCCGCCCGAGATGGCGTCGACATACTCGGCTCCGTTGAGGGGTTTCTGCCCTTTCTTCTCTACGGCAACGGGCTTGAACTCACCACCGATGAAGAGGTGTTTGCCGACAAACTGTCCAGAGAAGGCCGGGGTCTGAATCTCGGCACCGAGACCGGGAGTCTCGCTCTGATGGGCAAAATAGGCTCCATAGATGGTATTGCCGTCGGCATCGATGGCCAGGTAACCCCAGATGGGGCCCCACAGACCGGCTCCGTACAAGGGCACGATATACTTCTGCGCCCCGTTGTCGAGCCGACAAACGTAAACAGGCAGGCGTCGCTCTGCGGCCGGCAACTTCACCTGCACGGCGACATCGACGTCGAAAGCGTTGGCTCCATCGACTGGTTTGCCGTCGGCACTGAGCACGTAGCTGTCGACAATGTATTTCTTATAGAGCGACTGGGCATCGTCGGCAGTGGCGGCGATATGCACCGAAGAGAGTATCTGCTTCATCTTGTCGATTTCGACGTTGCGTGTCTGCTTCTCTTTCAGGCTCAACGAGGTAACAGCCAGTACGGCGGCCACCAAGATGACCATGACCGACGCGTAAACGATTGTGTAAGTATTGCTTTGCTTGTTCATAGTCGTGTTGCATTAGGCCTTGCGGGCACGTTTGAGACGGCGTTTGATGTTTCCTTCGACAACGAAATAGTCGATGAGCGGAGCAAAAACATTCATGAGCAGCACCGCCAGCATGGCACCTTCGGGATAACCGGTATTGTAGACGCGAATGAGTATGGCAATCACGCCGATAAGGAATCCGTAAATGTACTGTCCCGTGTGGGTACGGGCCCCGGTTACCGGGTCGGTGGCCATAAACACGGCGGCAAAGGCAAAGCCTCCTAGGCATATCTGGTCGATAGGCGAAAGCATGGATCCGGGATAGACAGTCGACGGGAACAAGGCTGCCAACGCACTCATGGCCAAACCTCCGACAAATACCGATAACATGACCCGCCAACTGGCAATGCCCGTCCAGAGCAGGACAACGGCGCCCAAGAGTATGGCCAGCGTCGAAGTCTCTCCTATCGAACCAGGAATCAGTCCGAGGAAATAATCAAGCGTCGATAGAGGCTCTCCGACGATATTGTGCAGCACAAGGTCACCTCCACTGTGTGTGGCCACCTGCCCCAGGGGCGTGGCACCCGTAAAGGTATCGACCACCTGACCGGCTCCGAGCCCGAAGGTATCGGCCGTGCGGACAAAGACCTCATCGCCCGACATCTTGGAGGGATAGGCAAAGAAGAGAAATGCCCGTGTGACGAGAGCCACGTTGAAGATGTTCATTCCTGTTCCGCCGAAGACCTCCTTGGCAAATATCACGGCAAAGGCGGTGGCTACGGCTATCATCCACAGTGGAGTGTCGACCGGCACAATCAGGGGTATCAAGATACCCGACACGAGGAAACCCTCCTGTATCTCGTGCCCGCGCCACTGAGCCACGACAAACTCGATGCCGAGACCCACAACATAGGAGACGATGATTTTGGGGAGGACGGCCAGGAAGCCGAAAAGGAAGATGGTCCAGAAGCCGACGGTCGAGAGTTCGCCAATGGCCAGGTAATGCTGATAGCCCACATTGTACATACCGAAAAGCAGGGCCGGCATCAACGCCAGTATGACGACCGACATGGTGCGTTTGGTATCGATGCTGTCGTGTATGTGTACCCCCGACGGCGATGTGGTCGCCGGCACATAGAGGAAGGTTTCAAAACCTTCAAACACCGAACGGAACATCGCCCATTTGCCGCCGGGCATGAAGTTGGGCTTTATCTTGTCGAGATAATTTCTTAACGTTTTCAAAGTTCAGTCGTTTTATCGTTGTAACATCAGTTCATCTCTTTTCTCAACTTGTCGAGCCCCTCCCGCATGATGACCTGCAAGGGGAGTTTCGAGGTATCGACAAACTCGCACAAGGCGAAATCTTCGGGCGCCACCTCATAGATGCCAAGATTTTCCATCTTGTCGATATCAAAAGCCAAAACAGCCTTGATCAAGAACTCGGGCAAGATGTCCATGGGCAGCACCTTGTCGTATTCACCCTGCATGATGATGGCCCGTTCGCCACCGTGCAGACGTGCATCGAAGCGGTAGCGGCGGCCGGGACGAAGCCATGAGAAATAAGAGTGGGAGACGCTGTATTTTCCAAATCCGGGCATCGCCCAGCCAAAGAGTTCATGACAGTCATCGCCTTCGGGTATGACGGTTATCTGACTGTGGGGGGCTCGCAGGTAATCGTGCTCGCCGAGACGGGTACCCGTAAGCACGTTACCACTGATATAGCGGCGGTGATAGTTGGCCGGGATAAGATTATCGCCGATGATAGAAATCAATTCCGCGCCCCATATTGTCTTGACGTAATGCGGAGCCTTCACCTCGGAGCCGGTAAGGGCAACCAAGCGCGAGAAATCGAGTACGCCGGTGCGGAAGTAGCGACCTATAACCAGCAGGTCGAAAGCGCTGAGCGTCCACACGGTCTCACCTTTGGAGACCGGCGCGATGTGATGAATCTGCACCCCGACATTTCCGGCCGGATGAGGACCATCGAAAGCGACAACCTCGGCTCCCCGCACCGTGAGTCTGCTCCCGGCATGCACGCCCAGGAACACGCGTCCGGCGGTGAGCTTGGCCAGCACATCGATGCCGGCCTGCAAGTCGTCTTCGCGCCCTTTTACGACAAAATCGAAATCGGGGGCCAACGGGGCCGAATCCCAAGCCGTAACAAAAATATCACGCGGGAAAACAGTCGGGTCGGCAATAATATCATAGGGACGTTGCTTGATGTACATGAAGAGTCCCCGCTCCAAGAGAATGGCCTTGACCTGCTGACCATCAAGAGTTGAAATTTCGGGTCGGACAGTATCGACCGATTCCATTTTTCCATCGGACTTCACCGTGATGTTGAGTACCTTGCGACGTTCGCCCCGGTTTACCGCTTCTACTTCGCCACTCACCGGCGAAACAAACACCATTTCCGGACGGTTCTTATCACACATCAGAGGCGTACCCACACGCACTTTGTCGCCGGGCTTGACAAGAACTTTCGGCACAATGCCGTGGAAATCGTCGGGGACAAGCGCATATCGTTCAGA
>CAJLYN010000083.1 GCA_905210875.1 uncultured Bacteroides sp.
GGCTGCCTTATATTGGTCCCCTACTCATTCCCGGGCATCGGCTCTCCCGCGACATGCCACCCTGGTAGAAGAAAACTCCGGCCTGCTCATCACGGCACCGGGGTTTTAACGGCACTCCCTCACAGGCAAGGGGGCGAAGCGACAAGGACTTTACTCCTTCGCCGGCGGCTCACCAGTGTGTGCAGCGACAGCCCGCATGCTGTACTCGCACCCGCAATAGGTCTGATTGTAGAAGTCATAAGCGGCAATCAGCTCGCGTCGCCGCTCCTGCAAACCGCCCCGTCGCCAGTTCTGCTCCCAGAAGAGAAGGCCCGGCACCTCACCGGCTGCCACACGGCCGGCCGTGTTGATTTGGTTCAGGTCTTTCCAGCGCGACGAAGCCAGGGTTGTCGTAAAGAGCGTGAAACCGTGGTCGGCCGCATATCGGGCCGCCCGACGCAGACGGGTGGTAAAGCAGCGCAGGCAGCGGGCTCCCCGCTCGGGTTCCCCTTCGAGACCGCACATCTCGGCCACCCAGCCGTCGTGGTCGTAGTCGTCGTCGACAAAATCGAGCCCCAGCCGCCGGGCATGACGTATGCACTCGGTCTTGCGCCGCTCATACTCCTCGCGCGGATAAATATTGGGGTTGCAGAAAAAGAGGGTGGGGCGCACACCGTTGTCGAGCAGACACTCGACAATCGCCGACGAACAGGGCGCGCAACAGCAGTGCAGCAGCACCTCCCGGGCATCGCCCGGCACTTCGAGATGAATCATAGGTTTCATGCCGCAAAAGTAATCATTTCTCCGCTTTTATCACACCCGTAAAGCATATCGGCAGGCAAGTTTACTTCTTGCCTGCCGGTATCAATCACAATGTTACAGCCCGTGAGGGGTTGCCACTCACTCGTAGCAGCCGGGCACGCCGTCGGACGTAAGAGTCTCGGCCGAGATTCTCAGGCGGGTCTCAGAGCTGTTGTTGTAGAACGATACCCAGGCGCGCCCCGTAGAGTCGGTCTTCACATCGGGATCCCAGTAGAGGGTGCGGCGGAAGTCCTGCGCATCGGGCAATACGCCCACGCTGTAATCAACATGGAAAAATTCTTCGGGAACGGAATAGCCCTGCAACGTCGTGGCCCGATACCCTTTTTTATATTTCTTGCGCTCATTGGCTGGATATTCATAGAGACGAATCGCTACATAAGAGGGATACTCGATAATCGATATCGTCTTCACATCTTCGGGAAACACATTTAAAAGATTACGGGTCTTATCGAAGCTGTAGTCGCCGCCTTCGTTATATCTGAAAAAACCGAAACGTGCCCTTTTGCCTTTATATAAATATTGGGAAACCACAGTGTCTTTCTCGTCGGACCAGCTTTCGGAGATGACAAAGAACGGGTTTATCTGTTCGAGCAAATCGGGTATGCTGCTCGTGGTATAATGGCGCACCTTCGAGTCGATGAGCTTGTCTTCTTCCTCAGCAACGACATATTCGATGGAGACACGACTATCATACCCCTGTACGCGTTCCGCTTTTACATCGACCTGGGAGAGTTGGCGCACGATGACATCATTGTCAAGGTCGGCATTATCAGAGGTATCGGCAGTTGACATTTCTACCCTGACCTCTTCGAGGGGGTTCATTATCGTATCGGGCAGCGTCGCCATCAGCGGCGGATAGGCCAAGGCGGGAGGAGAGAAACTCCGGTCGAGCTCTATACCGTAGGCCTTATTCTTTTTCTTGCCCCGACGGTTTGTCGTCTGTGTTTGCAATACCAGATTGTTTTTACCCCAAATATCGCTGTCGGAGAGAAAAACAAATCCGCCGTCCTCATCGGTAATGGCTTTACCACGACAATTGGTCAAGGGTGAATAAATCCACACCGACAGCTCTACGCCAGCCTTGGCTTTCGCCCCGAAAAGGTGGTAATCATATACATTTCCCTTGACCACGATACCCTCCTCGACAAAATGCTCAGGCTCGAAGGGTTCCACTCCGGCCTGCTGCCGCCACTCGTAGCGGCGCCAGCCCTGCACCAGCATGAGCAGGTCGAGGTCTTCGCGATGGCGGCGGTCGTCGGCCTCGAAATAGTAGGGAATATCTTCGATGTAGCCTTTGAGGTCGGACTCCAACAGGAGGTTGCTCACCACCTGACTTTGATAATAGGTGGGCACCTCGGTGGCATAATCGCGCACCGACAGGGAGAAGTTGCCCTCAACGGGATTGCCCCGCTCGTCGCTCATCGTAAAGCTGAGGTTCACGCGCTCCATCGGCGCATAAAAAGGTTTCAGAGAATCGACGGTAATGACAATCTGACGGTCGCCCCGGTGGAAAGCCAGCCGCTCGGCCAGGACTTCACCCTGCGAGGTGAAAAGGGTGATTTGCTGCACCCCGGCCGGGAAATTATCTTTCGGGAGCGAGAACGACACGAGTGTGTCGCGCCGCATGTCGACCAGTTCAAACGTATGCGCCAGTCCGCGGCAAGCCACCATCAGTCCCACAAGTTGTCCTTCGGTAGCAGCACTGCGGCGCAGGGTGAGCGACACCTCCTCGCCATGCAGGTTATCGACCGTCATCGTATATCCTTGGGGCTTGGCCGCCGGCAAGGTAAAAGACCTCTGCGACCCGCCGTCCGAAATCTTCACCTTACAGGATTCGTTGCCGGGGGTAACGACAAAACGCCCCATGCCGTTATGTTGCGTGGTAAACGTTGTCAGCAATCGGTCGTTGGCATCGTAAACACCACCCGAGAGGGCCACGCCACGCCCCAGCTTGTCGGTCGCCTTGAAGGCAACCACCGAGGGAAGCCCCGCTACCAGCACGCCTCCCTCGGGATAGAACGAGAGATTCAGCGCCTCCATGTCGGGCTGCTTCTGGCGATAGTCGGGAAGCCTGAACGAACGGGCATAATGGGTGATTCTGTGGTTATACTCGCCGTCTGTCTCCGGGCGGTCAAAAACGGGGAAGACCCGCGAAAACACCGTACCCTCCCAGTTGAGCATGGCCCGTGTATAGGCCCGCACCTCATAGAATCCGCCGATGAGCGTCGACCCGGCGAGCAGGAACTCACCGTGGCACTTGCCATCGACAATTTTCAGCTTCTTGGTCTCGACGACACGACCCTCGGGCGTCAGCAACTCGACATAAAGCACCCGGCTCAACTCGGTAGGGCGCAACTGGGGCGCCGCCACCACATAGGCCTTGAACCACATGGTCTCACCCAGGAAATAACCCGTGTTGTCGAAGTGCAGGTAGACCTTCTCCTGCACGTTATAGCGGCCGAAGTGGTTATACGCCTCGACCAGCCGGGCCATAGATGCCAGCACACTGTCGGGAAAAGCCGGCTGTGCCGAAGCCGACAAGGACGAAATAACAAGTAACGTAAGAATCCAAGAAAAACGCCGAAAATTCATAGGCAAACATTTTTCTTAAAGAAAAGAAAAAATTTTACATTTTGCGCCGAAACACCTTGAATTTATAAAATATTAATAATAAAAAGCGAGGGACACTGCAAGCAGCGCCCCCACTCAGAATGTTTTCACAACGGAATAATCCTTATTGTGAATTGCTTCAAAATTGTTTTCAAATATAGGTATATTAATTTATATTTCCAAACAAACAGCACCAGTATTTTGCATTTTATGCTATTCTTCGTATATTTGAGAAGAATATTTATCAATAAACCATGAAAAACATATTAGGACTGGATCTTGGCTCAGGCAGTATCGGGTGGGCCGTTATCAAAGAAGACGAAAACAACCGTGTCATTATGGGATTAGGCTCCCGCATCATACCCCTGTCGGTCGACGATGCCACCCAATTTACCCAAGGAAAAAGCATTACCAAGAATGCCGACCGGACGGCAAACCGCACCCAAAGGAAGGGATACGACCGCCATCAGTTGCGCCGGAAGGCCCTCACTCAATATCTTCACCAGCTGGGCATGACACCCGACGAAACACTCATAAAGCTACCTCAACAGGAGCTGTGGGCTCTACGGGCCAAGGCGGCAACCGAAGAGATAAGCCTCCCCGAATTGGGGAGGGTGCTCTACCACCTCAACCAAAAGCGCGGATACAAATCGGGGAAGGCCGATTTTCAGGACAAAAAAAGTTCGGCATATCTCTCGGCCGTGAGCGACCGCTACAAAGAGTTGCAGGAGTGCGGGCTCACCATCGGGCAGAAATTCCATGCCGAGTTGAAAGCCGACCCCTCCTATCGTTGCAAAGACAGAGTCTACCCGCGCAAGGCCTACATCGAAGAGTTTGACCGCATCATGGCCTGCCAGCGCCGCTACCACAACACACTCACCGACGAGCACATCGACAACCTGCGCAACCGCATCATATACTACCAGCGCCCCCTGAAATCGTGCAAACATCTGGTCGGCGAATGCACACTGGCTCAAATGGTCTACACACTCCCCGACGGCTCGACAAAAGCACGACCGGTAAAGGTCGCACCCAAAAGTTCTCCGCTCTTCCAGCTATGCAAGATATGGGAGAGCATCAACCACCTCACCCTGCAACGCGGACGGGAAACCCTGAAAATAACCCCGGCCCAGCGGCAAGCGCTCTTCACACACCTCAACAGCAACGAGAAGCTGAAACTCACCGACCTGCAAAAGATACTGGGCATCACCAAACGCGACGGCTGGTGGGCCGGCGAGTCGATGAAGGCCGGCCTGCAAGGCAACACCACGGTTGTCGCCCTGCAAAAGATTCTGAAAACCCACCCCGATGCCGAAACATTGCTGCGCTTCGACCTGCACACCCGCACGATAGAGATGGCCGACCCCGACACCGGCGAAATAGCCTCGCAACTCGTCGTCGACCCAGCCATTGAGCAAGAGCCCCTGTACCAGCTGTGGCACACACTCTACTCGGTAAGCGACATCGACACGCTCGACCGCATTCTCAAAAAGAAATTTCACATCGACGACGATGCCATGCGCGAAGCACTGATAAAACTCGATTTTACCAAAGCCGGCTACGGCAACCTGTCGAGTCTTGCCATGCGCCGCATACTGCCCTACCTGCGGCAAGGCTATGTCTACTCCGATGCCTGTTTCATGGCCGGCTACAATCACAGCCGGTCGCTCACCCGCGAAGAGAACCTGGCCCGGGAGTTGTCGACACACCTGGCGCCTCTGTCCAAAGGCGAACTGCGACAGCCCATCGTCGAGAAAATTCTCAACCAGATGGTCAACGTCGTTAACGCTCTCGTCGACCGATACGGGCCTTTCGACGAAATACGCGTAGAGCTGGCCCGGGAACTGCAACAGAGTCGGGAAGACCGGGAAAAAACCTACAAAAACAATCTGAACCGCCAAAAAGAGAACGAAAAAGCCGCACAGCGAATCATCGAGGAGGGTGTAACCCCCACACGCACCGGCATACAGAAATACCGGCTATACGAGGAGAGTCATCACCGATGCATCTACTGCGGTAAAGACATCAGCCTGAAAGCTTTCCTGTCGGGCTACGACACCGAGGTCGAACACATCATTCCCCGTTCGCTCTACTTCGACGACAGTTTCAACAACAAAGTGTGCGCCTGCCGTGCCTGCAACCAGGCGAAAAACAACCGCACCGCCTACGACTACATGAGCAGTCTGCCCGACGAGAAGTTCCAAGACTATCTCTCGCGCATAAAAGAGATGCTTGAAAAACAGGAGATCTCCAAGACCAAATACCAGTATCTGCTCATGCCTGAAAAGGAAATCCCACAAGACTTTCTCAACCGGCAGATGCGCGAGAGCCAGTACATCTCGCGCAAAGCCCTTGCCATGCTGCACGAGATATGCCACCATGCCTATGCCACCAGCGGCTCGGTAACCGCCTTCCTGCGCCGGGTATGGGGGTGGGACACGGTCCTGCACGACCTCAACATAGAGCGATACCGTGCCGGCAACCTCACCGAGATGCGCACCATCAACAACCGTCCTACGGAGTGCATCAAAGATTGGACCAAGCGGCTCGACCACCGTCACCACGCCATCGACGCCCTGGCCGTGGCCTGCACCCGCCAGGGATACATACAACGCATCAACACCCTTGCCAATCACAAAGACGAGGAGTTGTCGCTCGAACGCTACATACAGCTGCAACCCCACTTCTCCCACGCCGAAGTCTCTGCCGCCGTAGAGAAAATACTCGTCTCGTTCAAAGCCGGCAAACGGGTAGCTACCCCGGGGAAACGCTACATCTACCGCGGAGGCCGGCGCACCCTGGCCCAAGAGGGCATCGTCGTGCCCCGTGGCGCCCTGAGCGAACAAAGTGTATATGGAAAAATATCGCGATACGACAAAGACAAAAAAGGCAAGGTCTCCTTCCGCGAAGAATATGTTCTGAAATATCCCGTTGAAGGCATCGATGCCAAAACAGTAGGCAGCGTGGTCGACGCCGGCATACGGCGGCTCCTGCAACAACGGCTCGACGAGTACGGAGGCAACGCCAAGAAAGCCTTCGCCACACCCGTCTACACGGTCAACGGATTTCCTATCCGCACCGTGCGCTGCTTTACCGGCCTCAAAGCCGTCGCCCCGGTACGATACAATGCGTCGGGAGAGGCCATCGGTTTCGTCAAGCCGGGCAACAACCACCACGTCGCCATCTATGCCGACCGCGACGGCAACCTGCACGAGCATGTCGTTACCTTCTGGCACGCTGTCGAGCGCAAGATACATCGGCTGCCTGTCGTCATCGAACACCCCGATGCCGTGTGGGATTCACTGCCCGACGGACTGTCGGAGGAGTTCATGCAACAGCTGCCCGACGCCACCTGGCAACTGCAACTCTCGATGCAACAGAACGAAATGTTTATACTCGGTATGCCCCACGACCTCTATGCCGATGCCATGGAAAACCGCGACCATGCTCTGCTGAGCCGTTACCTCTACCGGGTACAGAAACTCTCCATGAAATATTACGCTTTCCGTCTTCACATCGAGACTTCCGTCGATGACAAATATGATGGGAAGGAAAATAAAATATTATCTCAACAGATGGGAAAATTAAAAAGCATACGAAGCATAGGTGCTTTATATGCGCAGAATCCCCACAAAGTGCGCATCTCTTCCACCGGCGAAATCGACGAAGCATGATAAAGAAGACCCTCTACTTTGGAAACCCGGCCTACCTGAGCCTCCAAAACGGACAACTGGTGCTGCGCCTACCCGAGGTCGAGAAAAACGACTCGATACCCACCGCCTGGAAACAGCGTGCCGAGCGCACCATTCCCATAGAAGACATCGGAGTGGTGCTGCTCGACCACCGGCACATCACCATCACCCAAGCCCTGCTCGCCGCCCTGCTCGACAACAACTGCGCCCTTATTACCTGCGACGACAGCCACTTGCCCACCGGCCTCATGCTCCCACTGTGCGGCAATGCCACACAGAGCGAACGCTTCCGCGCCCAGATAGATGCATCGCTCCCCTTGCGCAAGCAGCTGTGGCAGCAGACCATACAGGCAAAAATTGCCAATCAGGCAGCTCTACTGCATCGCCGTGGCATCGAAAACCGCAACATGCTGCGATGGGTTACCGAGGTGCGCAGCGGCGATGCCGACAACCTCGAAGCCCGTGCCGCCGTCTACTACTGGGCCAACCTGTTCCCGCAGATACCCGCCTTCCGGCGCAAGCGCGACGGAGTGCCGCCCAACAACCTGCTCAACTACGGATATGCCATACTGCGCGCCGTCGTAGCCCGGTCGCTGGTAGGCAGCGGGCTATTGCCCACCCTGGGCATTCATCACCACAACCGCTACAACGCCTACTGCCTGGCCGACGACATTATGGAGCCTTACCGTCCCTACGTCGACGACACGATATGCCGGCTGCTCGACGAACGGACAGCGATCGACCACCTGTCGACCGCAGCCAAAACCCGGCTGCTCACACTCCCCACCACCGAAGTAACCATAGGCGGGCAACGCAGCCCGCTCATGATTGCCGTAGCCCAAACGACCGCATCGCTCTATAAATGCTTCTCGGGCGAATGCCGTAAAATCATCTACCCCGAAATGTGAACCGAGATCTCGACCGTTTCAGCGAATACCGTATCATGTGGGTACTTGTGTTTTTTGACCTGCCGACCGATACCAAGAAAGAGCGGAAAGCCTACGCCGACTTCCGCAAGAAACTTCTGC
Organism: uncultured Bacteroides sp.; assembly: GCA_905210875.1. GTDB lineage: Bacteria > Bacteroidota > Bacteroidia > Bacteroidales > UBA11471 > Caccoplasma. The sequence goes on from CAJLYN010000083.1 coordinate 8,132, forward strand.
GCGACGGCTTCACCATGTTTCAGTTCTCCATTTATGTGCGCCACTGCCCCAGCCGTGAAAATGCCGAGGTGCATATAAAACGGGTAAAAATGTTTCTCCCACCACAAGGCGAGGTGGGCATACTGTGCATTACCGACAAACAGTTTGGTATGATGGAGATATTCTCGGCCCGAAAAGTTATACCCCCCAATGCTCCGGGGCAACAACTCGAACTTTTCTGAAAACAAAAAGAGGCCTTTCCCCGAGGGAAGGTCTCTTTTTATCGAATACTTTTTCTTTTCTAAATCACTACACAAACAGCTGATAAATAGCGACCTATACACATCGAGCTGTATTCGGTAGAACAAAGATACAATTTTGAAAGCAATTTACAACGGTGATACCTTCCGTGTTAACTCTGAAGTAGCTGTATTCGGTAGAACAAAGATACAATTTTGAAAGCAATTTACAACTGATTCTAATGCTATTAATTTTGTCATGGCGCTGTATTCGGTAGAACAAAGATACAATTTTGAAAGCAATTTACAACCTGCTTCTCTGTGTCGAAATACGTCTGAAGCTGTATTCGGTAGAACAAAGATACAATTTTGAAAGCAATTTACAACTTGCTATACTCTCTCATTATCCAATGTTTTGCTGTATTCGGTAGAACAAAGATACAATTTTGAAAGCAATTTACAACGAGCTTGTTGATGTTTATA
>CAJLYN010000084.1 GCA_905210875.1 uncultured Bacteroides sp.
TTCGCCCCGCTGTATCTGGTGGGCCTGGCCGCATCGTGGGAGATTCTGGTATTCCTGCTGGGTATTATCCTGCTGGCACTCGAACTTTTTGTCATACCCGGTTTCGGTATTGCCGGCATCTTGGGGCTTGTATGCTTTTTCGGCGGTCTTTTGCTGGCCCTCCTCAACAATGCCGATTTTGATTTCTTCTGGGTATCGACCGACAGTATTACGGACGGTTTGCTTGTGATTCTGGGCGGACTGCTCGGTGCCGTCCTCCTGTCGCTGTATCTGATGAGGCGCATCGGCCGTCGTGGATTGTTCTACCGGGTGGCCCTCCATGCCGAGCAGAACATCGAAGACGGGTATGTTGCCGTGTCAGGCCGCTTGGCGACCATGGTGGGGCGCGAGGGGCGCGCCGTTACCGTCATGAGACCGTCGGGTAAGGTGCGCATCGACGGTGAAGATTACGATGCTATTTCCTATCACAATACTTATCTCGACGAAGGAACCCCGATAAAGGTGGTGAAAGTGGAGAATATGCAACTCTATGTTGTCCCGCAAAATCTTGAAGAAAAATGAAATTCATAGCTATTATTCCGGCTCGTTATGCCTCGACCCGTTTCCCCGGCAAACCACTTGTCGACATGCGGGGAAAAACAATGATTCAACGTGTGTATGAACAGGTGTCGTCGTGCCTCTCTTCGGTCTATGTGGCCACCGACGACGACCGCATATATCGGGCGGTCGAGGCCTTTGGCGGGCGCGCCGTGATGACCTCGGCCGAGCACCGCTCGGGAACCGACCGTTGTCGGGAGGCCTACGAACGCATAGGCGGCGGGGAAGATGTCGTCATCAATATTCAGGGTGACGAGCCCTTTATCCAACCCCGCCAGATAGAAGATATCATGGCCTGCTTCGACGATGCCGACACGCAGATTGCCACGCTGGTGAAACCTTTTACCGAGGCCGACGGAGAAGCCGCCTTGTTCAATCCCAATTCGCCCAAGGTGGTACTCAACAGTCGCAACGAGGCGATGTATTTCAGCCGCTCGGTTATTCCCTATCTGCGTGGCTGCGACGCCGGCCAATGGTTGAGCCACCACACTTTCTACAAACACATCGGCATGTATGCCTATCGGGCCGACGTCCTGGCCGAGATCACCCGTTTGCCCCAGTCGTCGCTCGAAAAGGCCGAGTCGCTCGAACAGTTGCGCTGGCTGCAAAACGGCTATCGCATCAAAGTGGGTATCACCACACAAGAGACCATCGGCATCGATACGCCCGACGACCTTGAACGGGCCTTGCTTTTTCTTGATTCACTTGCCAAAAAATAAAAAAAATATGCTCGACAGAACCACTCCGCCTCCGGTAAGGGAGGTCGAAACTCTCACCTTCCCCGAAGTAGAGGCCAGTTTCTTACCCAACGGTATACCGTTGTATGTCATCGACCGGGGAGAGCAGGAACTCTCGCGGGTCGATATTCTTTTTTCGGCCGGGAAGGTCGACGAGACACACCCCTTGACCGCCCGGCACACCGTTGCCATGTTGCGGGAGGGAGCCGCCGGGCTATCTTCGGCTGAGATTGCCGAGAAACTCGACTATTACGGGGCCGCCTTGCAGACACTGGCTTCACAGCGCAATACCTATATTACGCTCTATGTGGCCAACCGTTATTTCTTCGAAGTGCTTCCCATTCTGTATAAACTGGTGGCCTGTCCCGATTTTCCTGAAACAGAGTTTGCCTCTCTGAAAGAACGTAACCGGCAGGCCTTGCTGGTCGACCTTATGAAGGTCAACGTACTGGCCTCCCGCACCTTTTCAGAACAGCTCTTCGGTGCGGACAACCCTTATGGAAAGCGTGAACAGCCGGCGGATTACGATACTCTTACGACCGGTCACCTGCGAGCTTTCCACCGCGACTGTTATACGGCGCGCCGCTGCCGCATCGTACTCTCGGGCCGCATCACATCTGATATGAAGGCTGCCGTGGCCGATACCTTTTCAGCCCTCTCTCCCGGTGTCGAATATCACCAGGAACTATATCCCGTTCAGGTCCCGGCCGGCGAGCATTACCGGTTTGTTCCCAAGGAGGGCGCGTTGCAGTCGGGCATCAATGCCGGATGTTTCGTTGTGGGGCGTAATCACCCCGATCATTTTGCGTTACGGGTACTCAATACGCTGCTGGGCGGCTATTTCGGCAGCCGGCTCATGTCGAACATTCGCGAGGACAAAGGATATACCTATGGTATACAGTCGTCGATTGTCGCTTATCCCGATGTGGCCTATCTGGTGGTACAGACCCAGGCGGCGACACGCTATGTGCGACCTCTTATCGACGAACTTTTCAACGAAATAGACCGTCTGCGCGACACTCTCGTCGGCGATGAAGAGTTGCACATGGTGCGCAATTATATGACCGGCGAGATGCTGCGACTCTTCGATTCGCCCTTCTCCGTGGCCGAGGTGTTTGTTATCCTTCTGGCCAATGATCTCGACTTTTCCTATTACAATAGTCAGTTTGAAGCTTTGCGGACGATAACTACCGCTCGGTTGCAAGAAGTGGCATGTCGTTATCTCGACCGGGCAAACTTCTGTGTATCGGTAGCCGGTCAGGAAAAGTAGATTGCACTTCTCCTTTAAAAACAGATGTGTTTGCAGCTATATTTTGAAAAATCTTATAATAACCGAAGTCTTGGGCTTCTATTAAAAACAAGATGATTATGAAAAAGAGATTGACGATTGCGCTGGTAGCGCACGATAACCGTAAAGCCGATTTGGTGGAGTGGGCGGTTTTTAATTCCGATGAGTTGTCGAGACACCATCTGGTATGTACTGGTACAACGGGCTCTTTGGTGAAGGAAGCCTTTGAAAAGAAAGGTGTTACTGCCGATATTACCTGCATGCATTCTGGACCGCTTGGAGGCGATGCCGAGATTGCGGCCCTGGTGGTGCAGCACAAAATCAATCTGGCAATTTTTCTCATTGACGATCTCAATCCCCAACCTCATGAGGCCGATATACAGATGTTGTTGCGCCAATGTCGTGTGCACAATGTGCCTATTGCCTGCAACCGATACAGTGCCGATCTGATGATTACCAGTACGTTGTGGGACAATGACGATTATGTGCCTTCGACCCCTAAATACGTACTGTTTGATCGGGAGGCTGTGATGGCCCGACTTTCTCGTGAAAAGTAACCTGTTGCTAACGAAACAACCGTTTGAGCCAAGGTAGTTTCCCGGCCGAGGGTACAAACTTGATGCCGGGATTCCATCTTGTGCGGTTTACCAGAAGCGCACGTTTGTGACTGAATGTGAGAAAACTCTCGTGCCCGTGATAACTGCCCATGCCGCTGTATCCTACGCCGCCAAATGGCAGATGTGAATTGGCTATGTGCGATACCACATCGTTTACGCAGGCTCCACCCGATGAGGTATGTTTCAGCACTTTGTCGATTTCTTTTTGTTTCTGTCCGAAGTAGTACAGCGCCAACGGTTTCTCCCTACTGTTGACAAAGTCGATGACCTCGTCGAGTGTCGTGTAAGGCAGCAGGGGTAGTATGGGCCCGAAAATCTCTTCCTGCATGATGCGCATCTCGGGGGTGATGTGCGAGATGAGCGTGGGGGCTATGTAGAGGTCGTCGACGTCGTATGTACCACCATGTTCGATATGGCCTTGCTTGATGAGTCGTACGAGCTCATAAAACCGCTTTTCATTGATGATTCGAGGGTAGTCCGGGTTGGTCTGAGGATTTTCACCGTATTGTCGCACGATTTCTTGTCGCAGCAGAGCCATGAGTGGCTTCATGATGTCGCGATGCACAAGCAGATAGTCGGGTGCAATACACGTTTGCCCGCAGTTCAGGAACTTGCCCCATACGATACGCCTTGCCGCCGTGGCCAGGTGGGCATCGCGGTGTACGATACAGGGGCTTTTCCCTCCCAGTTCCAGGGTTACCGGAGTCAGGTGCCGGGCAGCAGCTTCGGCAACTTTTTTCCCGTAGGAGGGACCTCCCGTGAAGAAAATGTAATCCCATTTCATTTCGAGCAGCCGGTCGGTACCTCTGTTGTCGGTATCGACCCACAAGACGTGGCGGCAGTCAAACGCTTCATTGACAATTTTCCGGCATATCTCGTTGGTGTGTATGGCATATGGTGACCCTTTCAAGGTTACGCAGTTCCCGGCAGCAACCGCTCCGACGAGCGGCGAAAAAAGCAGTTGGAACGGGTAGTTCCATGGAGCGAGAATCAGTACGTTGCCGTAGGCCTGATAGGTGATGCGGCTTGTCGTTACCATGAGGAGGAAAGGGGTGTGTACCCGTTTGGGTGTTGCCCATTTTTTCAGTTGGGCAATAGCTTGTCGCAGTTCGCTGCGTACAAATCCGATTTCTGTGAGATAACTTTCGTACGCCGACTTGTGCAGGTCGGCTTCGAGGGCTTTTGCAATGTCGTTTTCGTAGCGTATTACGGTCTTTTGCAGACGTTTGAGAGCCTTTTTACGGTATTTGATGGAGAGGGGATTTTGTTTCCCGAAAAAGAGCCGTTGGGCATCGATGCGTTCTGTGTCGAGCATTTCGAGAAGATTTTCAGTTTTAGATAAATCGGGGCAAAGGTATAGCTTTTATCGGATAAGCCAAACCGGTGATTGTGAAACGATATTTTTTAATGTAGACTTTTTTATAACGTATTCCGATGAGGAAAGGTTGTTTACAATTTTATTAAGGCAACCAAACCAAAGCTCCTCTCTGATGGTTATATCGTCAGACATAAATAATGCAGGTCTGATGAAAAAACAATGCTCTTGGCGATACCTTTTCTTAGTCGTGGCCATGGTGTCGGGAGTTTTTTCCCCGATTATGGCCCAGCGTGCAGTGGGTAAAAAACACCTATCCCGTCCGTTGCCCGAGCAGTGGGCCGGCGACAGCCTGTTTGTGCAGCAACTGCCTGTTACCGGCCGCTGGTGGCTGAATCTTGACGATACGTTGCTCGATTCCCTCATTACGGTGGCATTTGCCAACAGTCCCGACCTGAAAACGCTTTTTTACCGTGTGCAGTCGGCTCAGGCAGCCCTGCGCATGAAACAAAGTGTCTATTATCCTTCGCTGCAAGCCAATTTCGGCTGGAACAAAAATCAGACCAGTGGCCGGGTTTCCGACGGGGGAACGCAGGCGCGTGAACACTTCTTCTCCGGAGCCTTGACCACCACCTGGGAGATAGATCTCTTCGGAGCCACCACCATGCAGGTGCGTTCGCAGAAGGCGCAATATCGCATATCGATTGAAACCTATAATGCCGCGCTGGTATCGTTGGCAGCACAAGTGGCTTCGGCCTACGCCCAGTTGCGTGTATTGCAGCAGCAGGAGATAGTAGCCCGCCGTAACATCAATTCACAGAAATCGATTCTCGAAATGACCGAGGTGCGATACGAAACGGGATTGGCTTCGCAACTCGATGTGGCACAGGCCCGATCGGTCTATTTCAGTACACTGGCCACTGTACCCTCCATCGAAGCCGGCATTGTCGTACAGGTCAATATCCTGGCATTGCTGGTGGGAACCCACCCCGAGGCCCTGGTTCCGGTACTCGAAAAGGAGAGGCCCATTCCCGATTTCCGGGCGATAGTGCCCGTAGGGGTGCCGGCCAATCTGTTGCGGCAACGTCCCGACATACGCGCCGCCGAGCAGTCGGTCGTAGCGGCGGCTGCTCTGGTAGGTGCCTCGCGGGCCGATTATCTGCCACGTCTCACACTGACCGGCTCGATAGGTTTTGCTTCGCAGCAGATGAATGAGTTTTTCGACCACCGCAGCCTTACCTACTCCATTGCCCCCTCGCTCACCTGGACTCTCTTTCAAGGTCGTCAGTATACCCAGGCTACACGACAGGCTCGGGCCGAGTGGCAGGCCAGCATCGAGCAGTACAATCTGACCGTGCTGACAGCCGTACAGGAGGTCGACAACGCCATGGCCTATTACAAGGGGGCGGTCAAGCAGTTGGGGGTACTCTACGATTTGGTGGAGCAGGGCAAGATAACCCTTACACTCTCTCTCGACCTCTACAAGCGGGGGCTTTCTACGTTTCAGAATGTACTCGACGCGCAACGCTCCCTGCTCGACTATCAGAACGGGTTGGTGTCGGCTCAGGGTATAGCTCTTACCTCGGTTATCGACCTTTACCGGGCATTGGGTGGAGGTTGGGACAACACCTCCCCGGAGTAGTTGGATTGAACAGCAAAACAAATACGAAGCATGAAGAAGTATCGAAGTTTATGTATCGCTCTTCTGGTAGCCGGCCTCGCTTTGCCGGCCTGCCGTGAGCAACCGCCGGCCTCTCCCGTTACGGTGCCCGCTGTTACGGTGGCCTACCCGCAACAGCTGGCGGTAACTTTGTACAAGGAGTATCCCGGTTACATATCGGCTTGGAATGCCGTCGATGTCGTGGCCCGTGTGTCGGGTTACTTGTTGGAGAGTCTTCCTGCGGCCGGGTCGGTGGTACACAAGGGCGACCTGCTCTATGTCATAGAACCCACCCAGTACGAAGATGCCGTGAAACAGGCCGAGGCGGGTGTGCTCGATGCCCGTGCCACACTCGACTATGCGCAGAACAATTATACCCGCATGAAAGAGGCGCGCAGCAGTAATGCCGTGAGTGAGATAGACCTGATACAGGCCCGCTCCAATATGCAGATAGCCGAGGCGGCGCTCTCGAATGCCGAAGCGGCACTGAACACGGCGCAGACCAATCTGAGCTACTGCTACATACACGCACCTTACTCCGGTCATATCTCCCTGACGGCCTATTCCGAAGGCGGATACATTGCAGGACAGTCTTCGCCGGCCCGCATGTCGACCATCTATCAGGATTCGGCCGTGTATGCCTACTTCTCGATAGAAGATGCGCAATACCTGAAAATTGTTGAAAATCTGCGGCGTACACAACCCACGGCCGAGGATCGCCGTGTGATGGTTTATACACGGGAGAACGCGGTGCCTTATCCCGGCACGGTCGATTATCTGGCGCCCAACATCAATCTCTCTACCGGAACGATTGCGTTGCGGGCGGCGGTCAGGAATCCGCGTGGCGAACTGAAAGACGGCCTTTACGTAACGGTCCGCATCAAGTCGGACTATAAGGCGAATGCCCTTTTGGTACCGAGCTTTTCGATTGGTACCGACCAGCTCGGAAAGTATCTCTATGTTGTCGGGGCCGACGACAAGATTATGTACCGGCATATCGAGACCTCCGGTACGGTCGATGATACCCTCACCATTGTGGAGAGTGGGTTGCGGCCCGATGAGCGGTTTGTAACCAAGGCGTTGTTGAAAGTGCGCGATGGCATGGCCGTGCGCCCGGTGCTTGCACCGTAATTTTTAATAGACAAGATATGTTTTCAAGATTCTTTATCGACCGTCCTGTTTTTGCCACGGTACTGGCCCTGCTCATGGTGTTGGCCGGGATTGTATCGCTCGAAGTGCTTCCCGTGGCGCAATTCCCCGACATCACTCCGCCCACGGTACAGGTATCGGCCGTGTATCCGGGTGCGAGCGCCGCAACGGTGGCCCAGTCGGTGGGTACGGTTATCGAGGAGCAGGTAAACGGGGTCGACGGCATGATATACATGAGTTCGGCCTCCTCGTCGTCGGGCAGCTACACCCTGACGGTAACCTTTGAAGTGGGTACAGACATCGACATGGCCACTGTGCTGGTGCAGAACCGTGTGGCGATAGCCGAAGGCAATCTGCCCGAGGCCGTGGTGGAGCAGGGTATTACTACACGCAAGCAGTCGACCGACATTGTGCTGCTGCTTGCCCTGGAATCCGATTCGGCTCTGTACGACGGGCTTTATCTCTCTAACTATGCACAGCTCCACTTTACCGATGCATTGTCGCGTCTGCCCGGTGTGGGCAGTGTGAAGGTGTTCGGTGCCGGAAGTTACAGCATGCGTGTATGGATCAACCCCGAACTGATGCGCATACGTGGCGTTACACCCTCCGATGTCTTTGCGGCCATACAGGCACAGAATGTCGAGGTGTCGGCCGGGACGGTCGGCAGTCAGCCGCTTGACGAGCCGGTCGACTTCCAGTTTACCCTCACGGCGCGGGGACTGCTCACGACGGCCGAAGATTTCGGCAACCTGGTCGTCAAGGTGCTGCCGGGCGGAAATTATCTGCGCCTGCGCGACATTGCCCGGATAGACCTTGGCAGCCAGACCTATAATGTGGCCTCGACCCAGAACGGCCGACAGTCGGCATCGATGGCCATATATCAGTCGCCGGGCTCCAATGCGTTGAGCGTATCAAAACTTGTCAGAGCCGAGATGGAGAGGCTGGCCGGAGATCTGCCGTCGGGTGTGCGTTACGAGGTTGTTCTCGACACGACCGATTTTGTATCGGCATCGGTCGACGAGGTGCTGAAAACCTTTCTCGAAACGACCCTCCTGGTCATACTGGTTATTCTGCTCTTCCTGCAAAACGGAAGGGCTGTCATCATACCGTCGCTCACCATTCCGGTTTCGCTGATAGCCACCTTTGCCGTCATGCACCTGTTTGGCTTTTCCATCAATATGCTCACCCTCTTCGGTCTTGTGTTGGCCATTGCTATTGTGGTCGACGACGCCATCGTGGTGGTAGAGAACACGGCCCGTCTGCTCGATACCGGCCGGTATTCGGCCCGCGAGGCGGTTGTCCGGGCCATGGGCGAGATTACCGGCCCCGTTATCGGTGTCGTACTGGTGCTGATGGCGGTG
>CAJLYN010000085.1 GCA_905210875.1 uncultured Bacteroides sp.
TTTGCAGGCATACTAAAAAACACCCAACTATGACACCTCTTCATTCGAAAGAAGAAAAATGCGCCGCTTTCGGCCGCCTTCTCGACATATTGGACGAACTTCGGATCAAATGCCCGTGGGACCGTAAACAGACCAACGAATCGCTCCGCGCCAACACCATAGAAGAGACCTACGAGTTGTGCGAAGCTCTTATTCAAAATGATGCTGCCTCAATAAAAAAAGAACTGGGCGATGTGTTGCTGCATATAGTCTTTTATGCAAAAATCGGTGAAGAAAAAAATCTATACGACATCGCCGATGTATGCAATGCTTTATGTGAAAAACTCATCTATCGACACCCACACGTCTTCGGTACGACTCACGTCTCTACCTCAAGCCAGGTCGAAGAAAATTGGGAGGCTCTCAAACTTAAGGAAAAAGGGGGCAACAAAACTGTACTGGCCGGTGTTCCCACAGCCCTACCTGCCCTCATCAAGGCCTGCCGCATACAAGAAAAAGCACGCAATGTAGGTTTCGATTGGGAAGAGCGGGAACAGGTATGGGACAAGGTAAAAGAAGAAATCGCCGAATTTGAAACGGCCATACGCGACAATGCCGACAAGGAGAAAGAGGCCGAATTCGGCGACCTGCTGTTCAGTCTCATCAATGCAGCCCGACTCTACAAGATAAATCCCGAAAACGCCCTTGAACTCACCAATCAGAAGTTTATCCGCCGCTTCAATTATGTAGAAGCCGGAGCCAAACAGCAAGGCAAGGAGTTGCGAGACATGACCCTCGGAGAGATGGACACCCTTTGGGAAGAAGCCAAAAAGAAAGGGTTATAACCTTTCTCTGCGTTTCAAAAACAAAAAAGGCACGCATATTGAGCGTGCCTTTTTTGTACATCAGGAAAACTCTTACATCATAAGACTAGAATATCGTTGAAAAAGAGAAAAAGATGTACGTACCAGAGAAAAGACTTATATGTTTTACTCTAACAGATATCTCCATTCTTCACTAAGAATTATTATAGCTTATAACTAATTCCTACAAACAGACGGCCCTCGCTATCCAACTTTCTACCATTCTTCAACTTCGTGCACGTCAATAATCCCTGCGGTTCAATAAGCAAGTCTATGTCTGATGTAACACGAAACCGTCCCTGTAAACCAACTTTGGCTCCATAAACAAAACGGTTTAAATTACTATCGCCACCTATACCAGCCGACAAGCCGACCAGCGCAATGGCATCAAAAAGCCTGTCGTTACTAAAACCGGCTCCATGAGCAGAAAGATTAAACAGATAATCGGCTGACAACATAAGAGTTTTGTCTTCGGAAAAACCGTCAAATCCACCAAAATCGGCATCAATACGCCAAGCCGATAGAGGAGAAAACCACTTACCCACCGATAAAGCGACTCCATGACCTCCCGAGAATTTCCCCTGACCGGCGTATAAGAGTTTTCCACCATAAGCCGCAGACACGAAGATTTTCTTGGATTGCTCATACTCTGAAGAGTTGTTCGCACTGTCATAGCCGTCAAGCTTATACCGAACGCCAACATTCATGGATAGCAAGAAATCGACTGGGAGCGAAGCGACACGCTCCGTAGAGAATTTTTGGCCGAATATTCTCATTTGCGGTTCTATAAACAGGACAAAACCAGAGGGAAAGCCCCACTCTCCTTTAAGAGATACACCCATACCGGGATACAAACCGGTATTCGCTCCTGTCACATAAGCCAACACAGGTCCTACACCCACAGAGGCATTGAACAGCCGTTGCTCCTTGTATCCGAACAAGGCAGCATTTATATCCCATAAATAGTCAAGTTCCAACAAGCCAAACTTTCGATAACCCGGCTTAGCATCTCCAAAGAAACCAACACCAGCAGTCAAGCGGAAGCCCGACACTGGAGAGAACCATTTTCCCCCATATACCGAAGCCATAGCGCCCAGACGTTCTTTCGTAGAGAAGACTAGTGCATGATGCAAGATACCCACAGGAGCTACATTCACCCCATAAAACATATGGTCGGGAAAAGATTCATTGACAAAAGTCTCATTATCGCCCCATTTCCCGTGTCTCATACCGTAACCATACAAATGATAAGATAAACCTACGGTTAATGTCGGGACAACATCTACACGGGAAATAAGATTCTCAGCCCATCGATTATCTTGGTTGACATTAATACGGGGCTCTACAAAAAGACCGAACATCTCGTTGAAACGGAATGCGCCTTGCAGGCCGGCCCCCACTCCGATGGAGTGTCTAAAAGCTCCTTGCGACGAAACATAATCATAATTTACCCCGGCAACGCCACTTACGGTAAAAAGTCTATCGGGGTCATATCCTCGCAAGAGATGGGAAAAATTCAACAAATAATCGAGCTGAGCTCCCATTGCATAGGTACGATATTTGGAATATGCAGCATTTATCCGTGAAGCATTCAGCAAAAGGCGTGTTCCCGAAACAGCATTCCACCATGTTCCAAGTCCCCCGAAGAAACGCATGCCCTTATTGGGTATAGGCTGAGATACAGAAGCCTGCATCACTCCAACGAAACCACCGCCTATCGTCAAATAGAGATCACCGATACGACGAGGGTAATCAAAATCTTTGTCTTCATACAATGTTTTATCTACCACAAAAGGAGTAGGTCGGTAAGTAATACCTGCCGACAGAGAAGGAAGCGGGTCAACAAAAGCTGTACCATCCCGCCATGCCATATTGGGAAAAACGTCTACCCTTGGCTCAACAAAAAGAGACCAATGCCCTGCCAATCGTAGTTCTCCATGCAGACCTGCACCGAAGTTGAATCGATTGAATCGGCCAATCCTCGTTATGCCAATATTGTGATACCCCGCCCCCACAAGACCAGACAATGCGAATCTGCGTAACGGATCATACCCGCCGAAAATGGCATGAAGATTGAACATATAATCCAATTGCAGACCCACTGACGATTTCTTGATATGAGAACTTTTCAATTGCCGTGCAACAGCCGACAGTCTTAAGGACGAGAATCTGGAAAAATCATCTCCGACGGCTGCCATTACTGTCCAACCAGGATTCAAAGAATGCAGGCCGGCCAATGTCGATGCAAAGCCACCACCCAACGAAAAGAAAACTCCTTTAGAAGCTCCGGCAAACGCGACATTATGTCGTTGTGGCGCCGTCAATAAACGATAGCCAAAACCGGCCATCAAAGATGCCTCCCAATCATATTTCAGCCACGTTTTCTCTCTATCAATATTATCGGTGTAGATACCTATACGTGGCTCAATGTAAAAAAAGGTAAGTGGCGAAATATATACACGGGGTTGAAAGCCCAGCCGGAATCCAGCGGCATGAGTCCAATTTCCTTTTTGGTAGAGAAGTTGATATTCTACACCACCAAAAGCTAACACATCGATGAGACGATTAGGGTCATCACCATGCAACAACGAAGAAATATTCATCAGATAATCAGCCGATACCGATGCTAAATAGGGATTCTTGTCGGCCACGCCGTTATGAAATCCGCCGCTTACCCCGACACGGACACCATGAACTGGAGTCAACCAATCTCCAACGGAAATTCCTACTCTACTGCCAAGCCCCGAAGATGAAAATAAGCTTGATGGATTTCGGTCAAGAGTCAGGCCAACATCACCCGTAACAAAAAGATGATCTCCAAATTTCTTCGTCGTATACCTTTCATTTCCCAAAGGTTTTTGTAACATATAGTTCAAGCCGTTAAATGGCAATGAATCTTCTTTTGTACATGCATCTTGTTGCAATTCGCGATGTGCATACGACACGGGATTTTGGGCCGATGCCGTACATACAAAAAAAATCGGCATCCAAAGGGACCAAAACACTTTATTCACATAATGTAATATCATATTTTCTCCTTGACTTTTCATTTTCACAGAGCTATTGTTGTAACAAATCAACTAAATCACCATCAACACTGGCCACATCGCGCAACGATGGGTCTTTTTCGAAAGCTCTCTCCATGTAGCTCAAAGCCAAATTGACCTCATCAACCCGATTCGCAGCTACAGCTCTTATATAATCTTCTTTGGCAGAATCTCCCAACTTTTGGGCTTTCTCCCAAGCCTGCTTGTCGGCCTTTATAGCCAATAACATTAATACCTCGTTAAATGGAGACTCTGCCGATATTTCTTGGACGACCTCGGAATAACGGCCATTCAAGGCAGCGGCATAAATTCTTACCTGATGATACATCCCAGTATCGGGCAATAACACTGCCAATGAATCTGCTTGAGAATAGAGCCCGGCCGATAGACAGGCTACGGCTTGGTTCAGTCTTGTTTCGTCGGGTAATTCATCCTGATTTAAATAGGGTTTTAACAAGTCGACATCTGGTTGACCCTTATCAATAAGTATAGCCGCCAAGTCGGTTGCCGCCACCATGAAATCGGGATATACAGCCAATGCCCTGCGACATATTGCTTCCCTATCAGCCGACATCTCGTCCAAATGATATAATCGCCAAAATTCATTCCGAGACAATTCCGAACTATTCTCTCTATACAATTCTTTTATCTCATCGTCGGTAAGATATCGATACTGAGAAAAAAGCAATTCATAACTTACCCTACGCAACCGAGGTAAATAGCGCTTTGCTATTACCGAGCGATAAAATGGCAAATACAACACCTCTTGTGATTGACGATTGGGATTATCGGGCCACTTATTAACAATAGCTTGGATTGCATCGGCTTCTTTATTTTTTCCATCGTTTCGCAAGAGCTCAATAACCCGACTCCACGGCTCTACATCGGCTGCCGTGAATTTGTCTATATACTTTCCACTCTCACCCAACGATTTCATAACAAGTGACACCGCCGCTTCTACACGCATCTCGGCCAATTGCTTGTTTCTTTTGTATCCACCGTCAGGAGAGGCCGTTCCTAAAATTGAGAAGCTCTTTATCTGACTGTTAGGATCGTTTTCCACTTGCCGTATTTGAGCAATCAAGCGGTTCAACTCCTCCCTATTGTTACCATCTTCGACATACAAACGGCTACCACCTACTCTAAATGTAAAGTTCACATCGCCTCTTGTGTCTCGTAACTGCATTTCGGGTTGAGGAAAGAAACTCGCATTTTCCACCATCTTACCCGAAACATTATATTCAAGGAATCGCAACGGGTTCACTACACCACGGGCTATTATAAACGTATCGCGATATACCACGCGCCGATAATCTTCCATGGCAACCATCATGTCACAGCGAAAATCCTGATTGGGATTCTCTACATATATAGAATCCCTATATGAAATCATATCATCATCTCGAGACGAGCTTTGTTTGACTTCAACATAGGGAGACAATGGATCTCGAGACAAATCATAATCGTGCATTCGTTCTTGAGTTATGTGATACTCCTTCCCATCAAAAACCAAAGGGGATAGATATGCCATTGTCCCTTTGGATACATTAAAAATTCCAGGTTGAATTATCAAACGTGCATCTGTCGAAAAAAGACCCTTGGGAACTTTTACACGAGTTTTAATATGAAAGTAATTTCCAATCATTTCTATATCCGTAGGTTCTGGGGCAACAACATCAGCGACACGCTTAGCAGCAACTGTGACCTCATCAAGTGCAATTGAAGTAGGGTCAAGTACCACATTAATCGTCAACTGCCCATCTACTGGAACAATACGTTCTTCATAACCTACCGAGGAAAATATCAAAGAATCTTCGGAATCGACTTTAACCAGATACTTTCCATCGGCATTTGTAACGCCAACGAGCTTATTCGTTTCGGCTCTATAAATACTTACCCGATAAAGCAGTTCGCCTTTCAGATTCGTTACCCTTCCGCGTACATTAATTTCTCGGGCCATTAAAGACAAAGGCAAAATCAGTCCCAAGAACACACCCAATATCAGAAGATAGAATTTCCTGTTTTTCATCAGCACCAATTTGAAACTGTTATCATTTGAATATATAAGACACTGAGATACCCAATTTCATAGGTATCGGTTGCCACCCGGAGCAATTAACTTCTTGAGGTTTCTTATCTCCCTCTTTATAACTGACCGAACGTAATCGTGCCACACCTAGGCCTAAAGAGGTTTCCAGGTTCCAATGTCGACTAAGGACAAAAACATACCCGTAAGTCAGACCTCCAGCCCAAATATCTCCGTCGTAAAAACGATGTTTATACTTCACACTATACAATCCCCCCAGCAGTGCGACACCCATATAATGTCGCGACATGGGCCGACCGAACCAATATCGTAATTCGGGTTGCAATCGAGCATTGGTTGCTTTGATTCCGGCGATTGTAGCGGTAATAGGATTTACTGCTACGCCCACATCCAGAGAAAGTTTTGGACTTACTCGCAATTCCATAGCCAAGTTTGGCGATAACACAGCCCAATCCAATAAATTACTCTTTATCGCCACACGCTGAGCATCGGCCCCATGCGCATAGATGAGCAAGAATAAAAGCAGACCGCACTTACAAAGTACATTCTTCATAACACAAGTTTTGCTAAAATCAACACTTTTAAAAGACATCAGTAGGTATAGCAAAAGAAAATCATTCACTGAACACTGAGTCGGTATATCAACAAAGAATCTGCAAGTTCCCATGCGACAATATTATAGGGGAACTTGCAGATTCAAACAATCAATTATTAATCAATAGGAAAAAGTAATATCTACTTAATTACAGCGACACGATTTGCTACCTGATTGGATTCAAACACCCGATTTTGGTCGTCGCCCATGCCTTGATAAGAAATACGTTCGGGAGATACGCCCAATTGTATTAAACAGTTATATACGTTTTTGGCACGATTTTCAGCAACTCGTTTATTTCCCTCAGGACTTCCGGTTTCCATATCGGCATAACCATATACACAGTATGTACGATCATTGGAACTATTATTGATTTGTTCTGCAATCAAAGCCAACCGAGTTTTGTCGGTCTCTTTCAATATAGACATACCATAATCAAAGAATACTGTCGTTCCAGTCATCGTATAAGCTGACATATCACGCTCAACAATTTGCTTGAGCGAATCACGTTCGGCAGTCAAATCTTCCATAATAGCGGCTTGCTCAGCCACTTTCTGCTCGGCTTTGGCCGCACGAGCCTCCGACGAAGCCAACAAATTTTTCAGTTCTTCATTTTCAGATTTAGAGGCAGCCAAATTTTCACGACTCTCGTTTATATTGTCATTCAACCGTTCTATGTCGGCCGTTGTATATCCAGGAACACCACGTTTAAAATCACGTTGATTGAAGCGATAAGTTACACCAGCCGAAGCCGTAAATCCCAACATAACAAGCCCGTCAAGCTGAGCAGGAGAAGCAGACGCAGCAGCAACAATACCTTTCAATTCGAGATTGACATCGAAACTGTTGGATACCCTAAACTTGTTTATCAAACCATAAGTAGCAGCAAAGTCGCGCAGACTGCCATTCAGATGGCTATCTTCTTGACTGGCCGATGTGAAGTTGGAGGTCATATAACCCATGCCGACAAACGGTACAGCGTAATAAATACGATCTTCCTTGTAACCGGCAATCCAGTTGGAAAGATTGGCCATAGCGTCGACATGGACAAACATATATGGCCAACCAAGTTTACCGTATTGCGGATGGAAATTATTAAACTTGCCACCTTGCAACTGAATTCTTGCGCCAAATACGGGATGGAACCACTTTGCTACCGAAAAGTTTCCTTCAAAACCAAAGCGTTCTTTTTTAGGCCCGATATTTGTTCCTGTTGAAAATGCCGTACCGACACCTACACCAGCTGAAATTTCCCAGTTATCCCATAATCCGTTGGAAACAAATCCACTAAAACGGGGTTTGGGCGAAACAGGCTCTTGTGCCACGGCTACTGCGATAAATGCCATAGACAAAATGGCCAAACAAATCTTTTTCATAACACAAAAATTTTTAAATCATTCAATTTTTAGGGTTCTTATTTTTTTCATTCTACTGTTACCGACTTTGCCAGATTACGTGGCTGGTCGACATTTCTTCCTTTGTATATAGCAATATAGTAGGCCAATAATTGCAATGGGATGGCCGCAACAATCGGCGTGAGACATTCAGGCACTTTGGGTATTTCAAGAGTATAATCAGCCAATTCCGACATGGCCGTGTTTCCCTTGTTAACGATGGCAATAACCAATCCCCCCCTCGACTTGACCTGTTGCACATTACCTACAATCTTATCGTACAATGAGTCATTAGGCGCAATAATAACCGTAGGCATCTCATTGTCGATAAGGGCAATAGGACCGTGCTTCATCTCTGCAGCCGGGTACCCCTCGGCATGGATGTATGAAATCTCTTTGAGTTTCAAAGCGCCTTCCAAAGCCGTTGGATAATTATAGCCTCGTCCCAGATACAAAAAATTGTGGGCATAAGTAAATACTCTTGACAACTCTTGCACCGACTTTGACAGTTTCAATACCTCTCGTATTACGTCG
>CAJLYN010000086.1 GCA_905210875.1 uncultured Bacteroides sp.
CTTTACCAAAAACAAATTGAGAAAGATATGCCGAAAAAACATCTTTTTGTTGTGCTGCTATTCGGGATAGCTGCATTACTTCCTCTTCGGGCGCAGGATATGGCGCTGCTGCTCATGCAGGGCGATCTGCCTTATCAAGGAACGTCATGGTCGTTCAGCGGCAGTGGTCAGCCCCTGCAACAAGAAGAGATAAAGGAGAATTGGGACAAAGATTACTGCATCGTCTCGGCAGCGCATACCCATCGGGGTTGGTTTATAGCCATGTGTCTCAACAGCGGCTATACGGGGCAGTCGTATTCTTACGGTGCGGAATGGCCTAAAGATTGGTTGGCCGAGAAGTACGAAGCCGGTTATCGTATTACCCATGTAGCGTCGAATCATAACGATTGGTTACTTGTCGTCTCCCAGAATACAGGTTACACGTCGCAGTCGTATATGACTTGTGCAAGCAACGAATTGTACGAGTCGGTGCAGCCTTATTGGGCGAAAGACCAGTTTATCACGCAGGCTACTTACGATGGCGATGAGTGGGTGTTTGTGCTGAGCGGGGGAACGGGTATTACCGAACAACAGTATTTTTTCGTTCCCACACGCGAGTTGCTCAGCCGGTGTGCCGATGAAGCCTGGAAAGAAGGATATAACCTCTCTTTGCTGGAATATGGTGACGGCGAATACTTTATGGTGGCATCGAAAAGCAAGCATGTATCGGCCGACGTGGCACAGAGTTTCCAGACATTTACCTCCGACTCTCCCAAGGAATTTATACAGTCGCGCTGGGATAAAGGCATGGATATGGTATATGTGGGTGGCGGATATGTGGGAACACCCGTGGCCTCGGCCGACTATATCCTCTCGGCCGTCTCCCGTCCGGGAGAGGCCTATTTTACCTATCCCAGCGTAAGCTATGCCCCCTATTCGGCACCCAACGGGCAGATAGAACTCGGCGAAGATGTTGAAGGAAAATACACCTTGACCTTTGATGCTTCAAAACGTGGATTCTGTGCGGCCGACTCGCTTACCGACGGCAGCAAGATGTGGCGGCAGAACATCACTTATCTCGATCCCGAGGCGGTTGTTACGAAAGACAGCGAGGGGACCACTCTTCTTATCGACTTGGACAGCAAAATCATTATTCAGGCCGATGGCTTTATATGGGTGCCCGAAGGAACCGACAGGAGTGTGGGCCATCATTACGATTGCAACGAGTATGAAGAGATGTTGGTGGATATGCCTCCCTATATAGTCTTGTATCCCGACGCCAATGCCAACAAGAAGCGAATGAGTGATATAGAAAGGTCGCTCCGGCAGCATGGCTTCAAGGTAACCTACAAAATAAGCAATGATTGATGGAAAGGCCTCTTTTGATACTTCCTGTCGATGATACATTGACGCTCATTGAGGCGACCGAGGCCGATGCTGGGGTGCTGTTTCGTGCCATCGATGCCTGGCGTGACGATTTGCGCCGGTGGCTGCCGTTTGTCGACAATCTCCATACCGAGGCCGACGAGGCGGCCTTTCTTTCGGCGCTTTGCGCCGTCTCTCCCGACTTGCGCAATTATACGTTCAAGATTCTCTCCGACGGGGCGTTCTGCGGTTTGGTGGGGTTTGTCTCGACCGACCCCGTAAACCGCAAGACCGAGGTGGGCTACTGGTTGTTGCCTCCGTGGCGGGGGCGTGGCATCATGTCGCGCTGTGTCGCGGCCTTGTGCTTGTGGGCATTCGACGTCAGGACGATGAATCGTGTGCAGATAAAGTGTGCCGTGGGTAATGTCCCTTCCAATGCCATACCCCGTCGGCTGGGCTTTCGCTTCGAAGGCGTGGAGCGGGCTGGTGAGTATGCCGGTGAAGGCAGGTATTACGACCTAAATGTCTATTCCCTTTTGGCCCGGGAGCGAAATAGTTTGTCGGTGCTGAAACCTTTTTCAGGATGTGGACGTCTAACAACAAAAAGAGATATATGAAAAGATTTTTTATTATCCTCCTGGTGATGGGGGTATGTATTTCCGAATCATGGGCACAGGACGAAATTACCGAGGCCAATTATTTGCGACAGGATAGTATTTTATGGGATGCCTATTATCAAAGCGAAGCGGAGTTTGGTCGTTTATGGAAAGAACTTCCCGAAGAGAAACACGACAGCTTGCGGTCGGCTTTTCAAGAAGTGTACGATAAGGCACTCCGGGAGAATGCTCGGCTGGCTTGTCGTTTTGCTTCTGTGCCGAGTGGATTGCAAAGGCTTTATATGGTTCGAGATGATGTTTGTAAGGATACATTGCAGCACATCCTGAATACCCTTACGCCCGATATGCGGGACTCTTTTTACGGAAAGAATATCCAGGCACACATTTCGAGCCATCAGATAGTCGAGGGCGATACCTTGCCGTTGTTCCCTTGTATGCAGTCCGATGGTACGCCGTTAGACCGGTCGTTGCTCGACGACAAGCGGTTGCTGTTCATTTATGAAGGGTTGGGTTGCATGGGAGCGTCCGGGCGGGCTTATCTCGACAGCCTCTGTTCCGCGACCTCCCGCGATGACTTTTTTATTGTGGTTTATTGCCTTGACGAGTCTTTGAAAGAATTGAAGAAAACCCAAGAACGTTATGGCGGGAAATATATTTACGTTTCCGATTTCATGGGCGATGCAACTCCGGTGAAAATCGTTTACGGTTGTCAAGCCATGCCCACTTGTTTCCTTACCGACAAGTCGCATCGCGTGTTGGTAAAGTGCAAGGGTTTGTGGCCAGTTGAAGAGTATATCGAGAAAACCGGATTTTTCAGATAGACAAGGAGCGTGGCGAGTCCCTGTTGAGGTGCAAATGCTTTTACGAAAAGGTTTGCACCTTTTTTATGTCGGGGAGTCACTATTTCTTCCCGATTGATGGCAGTCGAAATATTAAATTTTCTAAAAACTCTTATTTTGCAATACGCGCTTTGCAAAATAAGATAGATATTTGCAAAGTCTAATTGTCAAAATAGGCTATAAACAAGATAGAGTGCATGGAAATAAACAAGAGCCTGAAATTTTATGAAGTGAGTGGATACACCATCAAGGAGGCCATCGACGAGGCCAAGCGTTGCTTGAACTGCAAGAATCCTTCCTGTCGCAAGGGGTGTCCCATTGAAAACGATATACCCTCGTTTATCCATCAGTTGTCGATGGGAAACATGGGCGATGCCATGGCGGTCATCAACGAGCGCAGCAACCTGCCGGCCATTTGCGGGCGCGTGTGTCCGCATGAGAAACAGTGTGAAGGACATTGCATACTCTATCCCAAGGGAAAAGGCATACGCATCGGCATGCTCGAACGTTTCGTTGCCGACTTCGATGCCGAGATGAGCCTTATCCGGGAACGTCTACCGCAGAAGACCCGTGGTAAGGTGGCCGTTATCGGTTCGGGACCGGCCGGTCTGACGGTAGCCGGCGATTTGGCCCGTCAGGGGTTCAACGTTACCATCTTTGAGAGTCAGCCTGAGCCGGGCGGTGTACTCATGTTCGGTATTCCCGAGTACCGTCTGCCCAAGGAGGTGGTGCGTAAGGAGATAAAGAAAATCGAGGCCCTCGGCGTAAACTTTATCACCAACTGTGTCGTGGGTAAGGACATCGACGTCGACCGCATCTTCGAGCAGGGGTACGATGCCGTCTTTATCGGGTCGGGAACCGCTCTGCCAAAGTCGCTTCAGGTACCCGGTTGCGAGTTGAAGGGTATCGTGCAGTCGTCGTATTTCCTGCGTATGGTAAGTCTTTACAACCTGGGTGAAATCGATCGTCGCGAGGTGCCCGTACATGAAGGCGAGGTTGTCGGCGTGATAGGTTGCGGCAATGTGGGTATGGATGCGGCCCGCACGGCCTTGCGCATGGGGGCCAGGGAGGTATATGTCATCTACCACAAGACCGAGGCCGAGATGTCGGCTTTACGGTCGGAATATGAAGATGCCGTGGCCGAGGGAGTGAAATTTCTGTGGTGTACATCGACCCGGGAATTTGTGTGCGACAACCAGTCGGGCTGGATTACCGGCTTGAAAGCCGACACGCCGGAAGGTGAGAAGATATTCTCGTTCAATCGTGTGCTGTTGGCTATTGGTTCCCGTCCGGCCAACCGCATCGTATCGACGACGACCGGCATAGATGTCGACGAGTCGGGCTACGTCATCACCTGTGAACGCCCTTATGGCATGACCACCCGTAAAGGAGTTTTTGCCGGCGGCGATGTGGTGCATACGCCGCAGACCGTCGTGCTGGCCATGAAAGAGGCCAAGCGCGTAGCCGTGGGTATAGCCCAGTATGTCGACGCCAAGAAGTTACTCGGTATGTAAGGAATTACCGAACGGTATCTTACTAAAAAACGGGAAGCAGAATTGCTTCCCGTTTTTTTGATTTAAAAATTTTTTGAGCTACTTTTGCACATCTGCGGAGTTTCATGAAAAGAAAAAGACGGCTCCGAAGCAGCCGCGCCGCATGAGATTTGGGATTTTTTTGAGAATGGATATCTGTAATGGAAAAAGGCACTGAGTTTCCGTGAAAGGGAAAAATCGGTGTCGATGAATCAATTTTTTGTGTGGCGGAGTCTGCCGAGCCTGGCTACGTACCGCAAGAACGTTTGTTTTACTAATAGAATTGTTTATGAAAACAGCATTGATTACAGGCATTACCGGTCAGGACGGTTCGTTCTTGGCCGAGTTCCTTTTGGAAAAAGGGTATGAAGTACACGGTATTATCCGTCGTTCGTCGTCGTTCAACACGGGACGCATCGAGCACCTCTATCTCGATGAATGGGTGCGCGACATGCACCAGAAACGGTTGATCAACCTGCACTATGGCGACATGACCGACTCGTCGTCGCTGGTGCGTATCATTCAGGCCGTGCAGCCCGACGAAATCTACAACCTGGCAGCCCAGTCGCATGTCAAGGTCTCCTTCGATGTGCCCGAATATACGGCCGAAGCCGATGCCGTGGGCACGTTGCGTCTGCTCGAAGCCGTGCGTATTCTCGGTCTTGAAAAGCGGTGCCGCATCTACCAGGCCTCGACTTCCGAGCTTTTCGGTCTGGTACAGGAGGTACCTCAGCGCGAGACAACCCCGTTCTATCCCCGTTCGCCCTACGGTGTGGCCAAGCAGTATGGTTTCTGGATTACCAAGAACTACCGCGAGTCTTACGGTATGTTTGCCGTGAACGGCATACTGTTCAATCATGAGTCGGAGCGGCGCGGCGAGAACTTCGTTACCCGCAAGATTACCCTGGCTGCCGCCCGCATTGCCCAAGGCTATCAGGACAAGCTCTACCTGGGCAATCTCAATGCCTTGCGCGACTGGGGATATGCCAAGGACTATGTCGAGTGCATGTGGCTCATACTCCAACACGACACACCCGAAGATTTTGTCATCGCCACCGGCGAATACCATACCGTGCGGGAGTTTACGACACTGGCCTTCCGCGAGGTGGGCATCGAACTCCGCTGGGAGGGTGAGGGTGTCGACGAGATAGGTATCGACACGGCTACGGGCCGTGTGCTTGTGGCCGTCGACCCGCGCTACTTCCGTCCCGCCGAGGTCGAGCAGCTGCTGGGCGACCCCACCAAGGCCAAGACCCTTTTGGGGTGGAATCCACGCAAGACGACCTTCCCCGAACTGGTGAAAATTATGGTGGAACATGACATGAAATTTGTAAAAAAACTCTATCTTCGTTCACAAATCGGGCAGTAGTATGGAAAAGAACGCAAAAATCTATGTCGCCGGCCATCGGGGGCTGGTGGGCTCTGCCATCTGGAACAACCTGCGTGCCAAGGGCTACACCTCACTGGTGGGCCGTACGCATGCCGAGCTCGACCTGCTCGACGGTGTCGCCGTGAAACGTTTCTTCGACGAGGAACAGCCCGATTACGTAATCTTGGCCGCCGCCCATGTGGGAGGTATTTGGGCCAACAACACCTATCGGGCCGATTTTATATACGAAAACTTGCAGATACAGCAGAATGTCATCGGCGAGGCCTTCCGCCATCAGGTCAAGAAGATGCTCGTGCTGGGGTCGACCTGTATCTATCCGCGCGACTGTCCGCAGCCCATCAAGGAAGAGTATCTGCTGACCGGGCCGCTCGAATATACCAACGAGCCGTATGCCCTGTCGAAAATTGTCGGCTTGAAGATGTGCGAGAGTTTCAACCTGCAATACGGCACCAATTACCTGGCCGTGATGCCCACCAACTTGTACGGGCCCAACGACAATTTCCATCTCGAAAACTCCCATGTCATGCCGGCCATGATACGCAAGATATTCCTGGCCCACTGCCTGCGCGAGGACAACTGGGAGGCTGTGCGGGCCGATATGGACTGCCGCCCTGTCGAGGGTGTAACCGGTGCTGCCGACAAGGATACAATCGTGTCCACGCTTCGACGCTACGGCATTGCAGCCGAGGCGGTAACCCTGTGGGGAACGGGCCGTCCGCTGAGAGAGTTCCTCTGGTCCGAAGAGATGGCCGATGCCAGCGTCTTCGTGATGGAGCAGGTCGATTTCAAGGATCTCGTCGGTACCTCAAAGGAGGTGCGCAACTGCCATATCAATATCGGTACCGGCAAAGAGATATCCATCGGCAACCTGGCCCGGCTCATTGTCGACACGGTCGGTTACCGGGGCCGTCTGCAATTCGATGCTACCAAGCCCGACGGCACCCCCCGCAAGCTGTGCGATGTAACCCGTCTGCACCGTCTCGGCTGGCATCATAAAATAGAAATCGAGGAGGGCGTCGGACGCCTGTATCGCTGGTATGCTAACAGTATAAACCCATCGTTATGAGAATCATATTATTGTCGGGCGGCTCGGGAAAACGCCTCTGGCCGTTGTCAAACGACGCCCGCTCCAAGCAGTTCCTTAAATTGTTGAAAGCCCCCGACGGCTCCCGTGAGTCGATGTTGCAGCGTGTGGTGCGGCAAATCAAGGCCTCGGGTCTCGATGCCTCCATTACCGTCGCAACCAGCGTGTCGCAGAAAGATGCCATCACCACGCAGCTCGGTGCCCATGTCGATGTCGTTACCGAGCCCGAACGCCGCAGCACTTTCCCGGCCATTGCCCTGGCCGTAACCCATCTCTTGAAGGAGAAGCAGTGCCGTCGCGACGAAGTGGTGGTGGTGATGCCCATCGACCCCTATACCGAGAGCGGCTATTTCGACGTCATCGCACAGATGGCGGAGGCTGCCGAGAAGGGGGTGGCCGACCTCGTGCTCATGGGCATACGTCCCACGCGGCCCTCGTCGAAGTTTGGCTATATCGTGCCCGACACGACCCGGCAGGGGGTGGCTTACCTCCCCGTGGCCCGTTTTGTGGAGAAGCCCGAGATACAATATGCCGAGAGACTGATACATGACGGAGCCCTGTGGAACGGTGGTGTCTTTGCCTTCAAACTTGGTTTCCTCGACGATTATATTGCCCGCTACGTCAATGCCTCTACTTTCGACGAGTTGCAGGCACGTTACCTCGAACTGCCCAAAATCAGCTTCGACTACGAGGTGGCAGAGAAGACCTCGTCGGTCGTGGTTGTACCTTTCAGTGGAAAATGGAAAGACCTCGGCACCTGGAACAGCCTCACCGAGGAGATGCCCGACTGCACCATCGGCAATGCCGTCGTGGGAGAAGATTCCGACGGTACCCATGTGGTGAATGAGTTGGAGATACCCATTGTATGTCTGGGCATGAAAAACGCCGTCGTGGCAGCCAGTCCCGACGGTATTTTGGTGAGCGACAAAAACTCCTGTGCCCAGCTCAAATCCTATGCCTCCCGTTTTGCCTCCCGACCCATGTACGAGGAGCGTCGCTGGGGTACCTACAAGGTGATGGGCAACAACGTGCTGCCCGACGGTTACCGGGCCCTGACCAAGTTGCTTTGCATCAAGGCCGGATGCAACATCAGCTACCAGTATCACAACCGTCGCGAGGAGGTGTGGACCTTTATCGACGGCCGGGGAGAGCTGGTACTCGACGGCCGTGCCGTAGAGGTGGGCCGTGGCGATGTCATACACATCAAGGTGGGGCAGAAGCATGCCGTGCGCGCCATTACCGACTTGCAGATTATCGAGGTGCAGATGGGCAGCGAACTTGTCGAAGAAGACATCGTGCGGCTCGACTGGGAGTGGCCCGGCAAAGCGTAATATGATTGCGGCGCCGGCATTTATTAATTTAAAGCTTGGATAATAAAAATGGGATTATTTGATTTTATCAAGCATAAAGAACTAACGGAAATAGCTATTTTGAGAAAAGAGTTAGAAATAGCAAAGGAGAAAGAAGAGTGTCTTTCTTCTGAAGTAATTAAACTTAAATCACAATGTGAAGAACTTTCGAAATATGAGAAAATTGCTGATATAGAAAAGGAAAAAGAGAAAATTATTTTATTTATAAATGAGCAGAATGTAAAATATGAACATGAAAAACAGAAATATTCAGACGAAATAATTCT
>CAJLYN010000087.1 GCA_905210875.1 uncultured Bacteroides sp.
GTAGCCGCCTGCATCGACATCACGCGCGAATCGTCGGCAGCGGAGATGTTGCGACTGGTCGACAAGTTGGGAGGCATGGACATTTATTGCCACGTCTCGGGCATCGGTGCGCAGAATCCGACACTCGACCCGGCTGTCGAGTTGCGCACGATGGAGACCAATGTCATGGGCTTTACCCGCATGGTAACGGCCGCCTACAATTATTTCGCCCGGCAGGGCGGCGGGCAGATAGCCGTGGTTACCTCTGTCGCCGGTACCCGCGGCCTCGGTTCGGCAACCGCCTACTCGGCCTCCAAACGGTTGCAGAACTCCTATCTCGATGCCTTGTCGCAGCTCTCACGCATGCGCAAGCTGCGTATAACCTTTACCGACATACGTCCCGGATTTGTGGCCACCGACCTGCTCAACAAGGCCCATCACTACCCCATGCTCATGCCGTTGCAGCCTGTGGCGCGCAAGGTGTTCAGAGCCATTGAGCGCCGCCGTCGCCGGGTGGTCATCGACTGGCGCTTTGCCGTGCTGGTCTTTTTCTGGCGTCTTATCCCTGCCGGTCTGTGGGAGCGGATGCCCGTGCGGGTTATCAAGAATTAAAAATATGTAAACTGTTTTTTATATATATTTTGTATTTTTGCAGGGAATAATTGGTCCTAATTTAATACAAATGTATAGGAGTTTATTGGGAAAACGTTTTGTATTGCTGTCGCTATTAATACTTGTTGCTGTTTCTCTTAAAGCATGGAATGAAACAGTGACTATGAACGTTGGAGATATTTTAACTCTTAGATATCCTTCGCATATTACAGAAAAGATCCTTGCAGGAATGCCTGCTCCCGTTTCAACAGATTTTGATAAAGTAAGAGTCAATTCTTTCAATTACTCTGGCGTAACTATTCAGGCGGTAGAACCTACAGAAAATTCTACAGTATTGATAAATGTTACCTATTATTATTATATTACGAATGGCTCTTATACGTATCAAATGCGCAATGCGTATGATTATAAAATTATAGTCAAAGAATTGACAAGTGGGGGAGGTGACGATCCCGTGATACCAAGTACTAGCCCTACCGGAATTTCATTGCCATCTTCTATAACAATAGATAAGGGTGGATCGCGAACGATTACACCGACGATTAAGCCGTCCTCAGCAACGGCAACAGTGACATGGTCGAGTGAAAATCCTGAAATAGCAACGATTTTTCGCAGTGGAGACATTACTGGTTATTTAAAAGGAATTGAATATGGAACCACAACAATAACGGCTCGAACGCAAAATGGTCATACAGCATCCCGCCAAGTTAAGGTGGGTATGCCTGATATAAAGCTTACCGTTGATACGAAAAGTGGAACATATAGGCCTGGTAAGAAAGTCTCGCTTTCGGCCAGTGAAAAAGATGCTGTTATTTATTATACTCTTGATGGTACGATGCCTTCCAATACAAGTTATATATATGATGAACCAATTGTACTTAATTCATCATCAACTTTACGTGCAATCGCTGTAAAAGAAGGATTCAATGCAAGTAATGAAATAAATGAGATGTATGAGATATCTCTTGATGCGGAAATAGTATTTGATAAAGGAAAAGGTACTATATCGAATCCGTATATCGTTTCTACAGCAGATCAACTTACATTATTATCGAAATATAAATCGTCTTATTTTAAACAAGATTGTGATATAGAGTTGCCGAATGAATCGTGGAATCCCGTAGGCGATGAAAGTGAGCCGTTTAAAGGTTCGTATGATGGTTGTGGGTTTAAGATAAAAGGACTGAGGATAAATTCTCCAACCGAGGATTATGTCGGATTGTTTGGCTATACTCAAAAAGCGAAACTTAAAAATATCGTGTTGACAGATATACAGATTGAAGGACGGGATTATGTCGGGGCGTTGGCAGGTTATAGTGCAGAAAGTGAGGTCTCAAATATCGCGGTGGATGGAGATGTTTCGGCACAGAATAATGTGGGAGGAATAATAGGACAGGTATATACCCCCACCAAAATCGAAAAGTGTAATTATTCTGGAACTATTACGGGAAATGAGAACGTCGGAGGAATTGTAGGTTATTATCAAACATATTACTATTTTGTAACTGGTACTTATACAGGAGATGGTTCGGGCTTAAATTGGAAATATGAAAAGAATATAAATTGGAATATCAAATCTTGCAAAGTCTCGGCTCAAATAAAAGGTGGAACTTGTGTGGGAGGATGTGTCGGTTATCAACAATTGGAGAACTATACTCAGGGGAATCCCGTTAGAGGGAAATTTGGTTCTTCATTTTCGATGTATGTGACGTTGTCTGGCCTTGTCTCCGATATCGTTTGTGAAGGCTCTATAATGGCTGATTCTATTGCAGGAGGAATAATAGGAAAAAGTCTTTTAGATAATTATTGTAGGGCTGAAGGCTTTTATGGCCGTGTTATAGATGGTTATACGGGTGAGTCGTACATGACTTGTACATATCAGAATTCATATGCTAAGAATACCATAAAAGTTACAAATGCACATAATACTATGATTATAAAAGGGGAAAATTGCTTAGGTGGTATTATTGGAAGAATTTATGATGACTCTCAAACAAGTGTAGGAGATCTTGGCGTAGCAAAAATAGACACATGGTATACTCTTGAAGAATGTTCGAATAATGGAAATATTTTAGGAAATGATGGAGCCTCGGGAGGAATTATTGGAGAGTCAAATGTGAAATCATATCCGGCACCTGTTACCCCTATATCAATAAAGAATTGTGTAAGTTCATGTCAAAAGATAGAAGGTGGAGCGTTTTGTTCGGGAATAATAGGAGTGAATCATGCTACAAGATCCATAGACATCAGTAATTCTCTTGTTCTTGGAAATATATCTGCCTTATCTGGAACTGCTTGTGGTATAATGGTAAATGACAATTTGGCTGCAAAATCTTCCATATCAGCATGTGTCATAGCATTGAGTACAATCAGCGGAAAAGAATCTGTACAGAGAGTTGGATCTGTTGAAGAAGGCGTTACGAATTTGATGTCAAAAAATACAAAAGTTTTCTTGAAAGGGGTACCTGTTGAAGAAGACGGTAGTTTAGAAAATGTAACTTTCGTCGAGGATTCGTTACTGTATGATGTTGAAACATATTCTAATCTTGATTGGAGTATTGCGTCGGGGGAAACTAAAATATGGAAAGTTGAGGAAGATTTGTATTATCCTTACCTGTCTGTTCAATCGAAGCCATTAATGTCTAAGCCTCTTTTTGAGTCATCGACAGATTATAATGTGGTAAGGGGTTGTGCCGATTGTGAGGGAATTGTCTACGTTCAAAAAAACAACGAAACATGTAGTTCTGCAATTAGAAATGGCTTTTGGTCTTTAAAGGTGCCTTGGCAGTTTCATGAAGGAGATACCGTGCAGGTGTATATGGCAGATGAAGATAAAGCCCCCTCAATAAGTAAATTTGTGGTTATAGATAAGATAGGTAACTATGTAGCGCCAGTTGATTCTGTGATATTAAATTGTGACTCTATTTCATTGTTTGTGGACGAGAAATATGATATGCAGATGAGTGTAGCTCCCAGCGGAGTAGATTATAAATCTGTTATATGGAAGTCTTCTAATGAGGATGTTGCTACAGTTTCAAATTCTGGCATTGTTTCTGCTGTTTCAGAAGGTATGACAGAAATTTCTGTAACAGTGGTAAATTATGACGAAACGACTGTTTCTGTTTCTTGTAGAGTCAAGGTGTCGAACAGATATCGCCTTTCTTATTATGTAGATAATGAACTTTATATCTCGATGATTTACAAGAGCGGCTCGGAGATCTTGCCCGTAGATACTCCTGTAAAATACGGGAATGTGTTTGTTGGGTGGTTAAATCTTCCTCGATATATGCCGGCAAATAATGTTAACGTATATGGATATTTCGAGAAAGTTTCGTCTATTGATAATGTAGAATTTGATAATGACGCTAGGGCGACAGTATACAATCTTCAAGGAATCTTACTAAAGAGTGGGGTTTATAAAGATATAATTAAGGATATTCCAAATGGCTTGTATATTATTAATGGGAAAAAGGCTTATATTATTCATAACCAATAAATAGAAAGGTTTACTATTATCTTGCGAATAATATGATTGAAAATTGCAAGTTGTGGTTCCCTCGTTAAAGAATAAAATCTTTCTATTAAGGATTTTATGATTGTGATACCCCCTTTTATGGAATGGACTATTAATTCTTTTTACATCTTTATAATATAAACACTATGAAAAAACAAACTAAACGATGGCAATTTGTCATTATGTCGATCATGATGACGATTTTATTTACTGCTTGTGGTGATAATGATGGCGATAGTGATTTCCTTACGTCATCCCCTTTGGACGGAGAGGTGGCTGATTATGCGCCAGAAACTTTACACCCAGGGTCGGTTTTGACTTGGCAAGGTGAGATAATATTAACATTGAATAGCGGAGAACAACGAAGATCTGACTTTGGAAAGACCAATCCTTTTAAATTTCAGATAATAAGCTCCAATGAAGGTCTCTCAAATTATAAGTATGCATATTCTACAACTTATTATACTTATAAGAAGATAGCAACTAATAAGGCTAACTTAAAATTTAAAATAGAGTGTCTGTTGATGGGTAGTAAATATGTCTACTATAAGTATGATATGATTTTAGATTTTACTTCTCCTTCAACCATGAACATTACAGGAACGTATGAATTTGATAATATATATGCATTGGATTGTGAGGGAACTCTTATACTTCCTATGTATTGAGAATTAAAAAATCCGAGACATTGTCTCGGATTTTTTAGTACGGAAAAGTTACATCTTGTTGCTGACGAAGAGGTGGGTCGAGGCGCGGAACTCACCGCCGGGAGCGATGTGGTGGAAGCCGTAGGCTTCGGGGTCGGAGAGGTTGGGGGCGTTTGTGGCCCAGCTTTGCGGCTCGGGGCAGGCGTAGGGTACGTTGCCTCCGTTGTTCCAGAAGGTCCAGTATTTGAAGTTCTCGTCGACTTCGTAGCAGGCCGACCAGCCGCTGGCGGTGTCGGTCATGATGGCGCCGTTGTAGGGGTGTCCGCCAACGGTGAGCGTTTCGTTCACCAGCGCCCATTCCATGGCTTCGCCGCAGGGTGCGATGCCTTCGGTGCGCAGGGGTGCTTCGGCGGCGGTGAAGTCGAGCAGTTTTTCGGTGGGGAGTGTACGCTCGTTCATCTCCATGCGTTTGCCCACCGAGAGGCGCAGGCGGTAGTTCTCGGCTTTGCCGTCGGCGGTGAAGGGTACGCGTATGGGGGTGTGGAAGCCCATGCCCACCGGCATGTCGCGGTCGCTGAGGTTCTCAAAGACGGTGGTCTGGTGCAGGCCGTCGGCGTCGAGACGGAATATCATGCGGCAGCAGAATTCGTGGGGAAAGTCGCGGAAGATGGCATCGTTGAAGGCGTTGCTGTAATAGACAGCCTCGACCTCGGCAAAGCCTTCGCCGTCGACGGTGCGCGACACGACAAACGGTTCGCCTTTGATGATGCCGTGGTGGTAGTTGTTCTGGGCCGGTATGGTGATGGGGTACTGGTATTTGCGCCCTTCAAAGGTGTAGGTGCCGTCGGCGATGCGGTTGGGCGGGAAGAGCAGCGGGAGTCCGTATATTTGGGGCCGTTCCTTGAAGTTGTCCATCTCTTCGGCGTCGGGTGTGCGCAGTATGTCGATGCCGGTGGCCGTGTGCCGGAGTTTTACAACGTTGGCGCCGACCGAAGGTACCATGACGGCTTCGTAGCCTCCTGCGGCGAAATGTACGGCGGGAAGGCCGTTAAAGTTGATTTTTTCAATCATGATATTCTGTTTTTAAAAGATTCGTTCTCAAAAATAGGAAATATTTTGCATCATATCTTCTCTTCGCTCTCTCTTTTTTAGATAAATTTTGGGCGAGGGCCGTAAAAAACGGCTGCACTGTGCGGTGCAGCCGTTGTGGGGTGGGGCTGAGGTTGTACAGCCTTCGGGGGGTTAGAGGCTGAGTGCGCCGTTAGTTTTGCGCACGGCGTCGGCACTGGCCTTGAAGAGGGCTTTTTCTTCGTCGTTGAGGGGGTAATCGACGATTTTCTCCCAGCCGGTGCGGCCCAGAACCACGGGTACGCCTATGCAGATGTTGTTCTCGCCATATTCACCTTCGAGGTATACGCTGCAAGGTACCACTTTTTTCTGGTCTTTGATGATGGCCTCGGCCACGTAGGCGGCAGCGGCTCCGGGAGCATACCAGGCCGAGGTGCCCAGCATCTTGGTGAGGGTGGCACCACCTACCATGGTATCGGCAACCACCTGGTCGAGCGTGGCCTTGTCGAGTAGCTCGGTGACGGGAATCCCTTTATATGTGGCAAAGCGCACCAGCGGTATCATGGTAGTATCGCCGTGTCCGCCGATAACGATGCCTTCTATTTCGTTGGGGTTGGCGTTGAGCGCTTTGCTCAGGTAGCATTTGAAGCGCGCGCTGTCGAGGGCTCCGCCCATACCTATGACACGGTGCTTGGAGAGAGCGGTCGTTTTCTGTATGAGGTAGGTCATCGTGTCCATGGGGTTGCTTACGCACACGATGATGGCGTTGGGCGAGTGGGCCAGCACATTCTCGGTAACACTCTTGACGATGCCGGCGTTGACACCGATGAGCTCTTCGCGGGTCATGCCCGGCTTGCTGGGTATGCCCGAGGTGATGACGACGACGTCGGAGCCGGCCGTCTTGGTGTAGTCGTTGGTTACGCCGCTGATTTTGGTGTCGAATCCGAGCAGTGTGGCCGTCTGTCTCATGTCGAGGGTTTTGCCTTCGGACACGCCCTCCTTGATGTCGAGCAATACAATTTTGCTTGCCACTTCGTTGAATGCCAGTATATTGGCACAGGTCGCGCCCACATTGCCGGCACCTATAACTGTGATTTTTGCCATAATTTTCTCAATTAAAGGGGTTATACAATCTTTTTTACAGTCTAGCAAAAAAACTTTGCATGCTTTACAAAGGTAAAGTGGATTTTGCATGTGGAAAAATTCCTGCAATTAAAATTCGATGAAAAAATCGTAGCCTTTTCCGAGCTGAACGTCAGTGTGTCGGCAGTCTGGGGCTAGTGCCGAAGTGAGGGAAATAAATCGGGAAAAGGCTTGTTTTGCAAACTTTACCTGTCAAAAACAGGAGTTAAATCGAAAATTTTCAGGGAAATAGGAGAAATTATACGCTAATTTTCCTCAAAAATGATGCGAGCGTAAGGATAAAATAGCTACCTTTGCGTCGTGAAAATCCAAGTTGGGTTTGAACAGATTCGAGTAAAAAATCGTTATTATATAACCTTTTAAAACTTAGAACAATGATTAAAGTAGGTATTAATGGTTTCGGCCGCATCGGACGTTTCGTGTTCCGTGCCGCCCAGAAGAGAAACGACATTCAGATCGTTGCCATCAACGACTTGTGCCCCGTAGATTATTTGGCATATATGCTCAAATACGATACGATGCACGGCAAATTCGATGGTACTATCGAAGCCGATGTTGAAAACAGCCAGCTTATCGTAAACGGTCAGAGAATTCGTGTGACCGCCGAGAAAAATCCCGCCGACCTGAAATGGGACGCTGTAGGCGCAGAATACGTTGTTGAGTCGACCGGTCTCTTCTTGACCAAAGAAAAAGCCCAAGGCCATATCGATGCAGGTGCCAAATACGTTGTTATGTCGGCTCCTTCGAAAGACGATACCCCCATGTTTGTATGCGGTGTAAACGAAAAGACCTATGCCGGTCAGAAATTCGTTTCGAACGCTTCTTGCACCACCAACTGCTTGGCTCCTATCGCCAAAGTATTGAACGACAAATGGGGTATCACCGATGGTTTGATGACCACCGTACACTCTACCACCGCTACTCAGAAGACCGTTGACGGTCCTTCGATGAAAGACTGGCGTGGTGGCCGTGCCGCTTCGGGTAACATTATCCCCTCGTCGACCGGTGCTGCCAAAGCTGTAGGTAAAGTTATTCCCGAACTCAACGGTAAACTCACCGGTATGTCGATGCGTGTTCCGACCCTCGATGTTTCGGTAGTTGACCTCACCGTAAACTTGGCTAAACCTGCTACCTATGCCGAAATCTGCGCTGCTATGAAAGAGGCTTCGGAAGGCGAACTCAAAGGTGTGCTGGGATATACCGAAGATGCTGTTGTTTCGTCGGACTTCCTCGGCGACACCCGCACTTCTATCTTCGATGCCAAAGCCGGTATCGCTCTGACCGACACTTTCGTAAAAGTCGTTTCTTGGTATGACAATGAAATCGGCTACTCCAACAAAGTGCTCGACCTCATCGCTCACATGGCTACCGTAAACAAATAATATTTACAGTCAAGTATAGAGCAAGAGTTGCCCGACCCCTG
>CAJLYN010000088.1 GCA_905210875.1 uncultured Bacteroides sp.
GGTGCAGGTGGTCTGGTTGATGTGCAGGTTGATGAGTATGTCGGCGTTGCTCAGTCGCACCGAGGGACGTTTGCCGTATTTCTCGTTGAAGAAGTCGGCGATGGCGTCTTTGGCACGGTAGGTAACAAATTTGGAGTGGCGGAATTCGTCGGAGTAGACGACCGGGTCGATCGAGAAGGTCATCTCGGGCGTGAGATAGCGTGTCCAGTCTACCTCCTTGACCCGGGCATACAGCTCGTCGGGGTCGCTGGCGGTGAAGGTATGTATCGGTTTGAGAATACGCAGGGCGGTGCGGCAGTGCAGGTTGGTCTTGTAGAGCAGTTCCTTGTTGCCGGTAAACGATACCATGCGGCGTCCTATTTCGACATTTTCTCCGCCAAGGGCGGTAATTTCGGCTGCAAGGACTTCTTCGAGGCCTTGAAAGGTTTTTGCGATGAATGTGGTGGAAGATTCCATTATTTTCGGGCTTTACTTTGTACAATGCGGGTGTTGGGTGCTACATCTTCGGTAACCCAGATGTTGCCGCCTATGGTAGCGCCGCGACCTATGGTGATGCGACCGAGAATGGTTGCGTTGGAGTAGATGATGACGTCGTCTTCGAGTATGGGGTGGCGGGGTATGCCCTTGATGGGGTTGCCCTCCTCGTCGAGCGGGAAGCTCTTGGCGCCGAGAGTAACGCCTTGATACAGTTTTACGTTCTTGCCGATGATGGCCGTAGCGCCGATGACGACACCCGTGCCGTGGTCAATGGAGAAGTATTCGCCGATGGTGGCTGCCGGGTGTATGTCGATGCCGGTCTCGGAGTGGGCCATCTCGGTGAGGATACGGGGTATGAGGGGTATGCCCTGCGTGTGCAGCCGGTGGGCAACGCGGTAGTTGATCATGGCCCGTATGGCCGGGTAGCAGTAAATCACCTCGCCGTAGCTCTCGGCGGCCGGGTCGCCGTTGTAGGTGGCGATGACATCGGTCGTCAGCAGGCGGCGCAGCTCGGGCAGGGCCTCGATAAATCGGGCGGCGTGTTCTTCGGCTTCGGCACGCAGGGTGGCTGCCGGCGTTGCGTCGGGCTGTCCGGCGTGGAAGTTGAGTACCGAGAATATCTGGTCTGAGAGCAGGAGGTATAGCCGTTCGGCGGCAGTGCCGAGGTGGTAACCGATGGTAAGACCGTTCATGCCCGACAGGCCGAAGTATCCCGGAAAGAGGAGCTTGCGACACAGGCCCACAATTTCGTCGAGTTTCTCTATCGATGGCATGCGCCGGTCGTCGGTGCTGTGGTAGCTCAGCGGGCTTTGGGGGTCGTGGCAGGAGAGTTGCTCCACGACATCGGCAATGATATGGGTGTGAGAGGTCATGTCGGTAAGGTGCGTTGCTGTTTAAGAAGACAAAGATAAGACAATTTACCGACAATCACCGGCTTTGCACCGGGAAAGTAGCGAGGAGGTGGCTCTAAAAAACGATGTCGTGCCGGAATCCTGTTCCGGCGCGACATCGTTTTGGGCAAGTGTATTATGGAGGCCTTTCCTTTCGCTTATGAGGCCATTTTATGGAGAGAGAGTTGTTGTAATAGATGTATTCTGTTTATAATTAGTTAAATAGATGTTGTGTATAGCCTCCTGCTGCTATTCGTCGGAAAGGCAAAAAAAGGTGAGCGCTGTTTACACCTTGTCGTGATGTCGGCGGCGCAGGAGCCGTTTTATCCACAGATAATAGCCTGTCAAGGGTAGGGTGGCACCGATGAGGGCGGCGATGAAATAGAGAATGCGGGTGGGTATGCCGCCCCAGCTGCCTACATGCAGGGAGTAGAGCCAGCCGCGCAGTTTGCCCGATGTCTCACGGGTCGAGTAGCGGTCGACCGAGGTGATTTCGCCATTCCCCGGGTCGAAGGTATAGCGGTCGGCGGCCCGCTGATTGCCCCAACGGCCGAACGATACCGAGGCGCTGCCATGGCCCAGGGTGATTTGCTCGAAACCTTCGTTGCTGACCGACAGCTCTTCATAGACCCGCTGCCAGTGGGTATAGGCCGTGGTGCGGCTCTTCCTGCCCTGGTGCTGCCCGCCTGCTGTCTCTTTCTTCTCCTCTTTTCCGCCTTTCCCGCCAGATGTCGATGCTGTGCCGCTGTTCTGTGTCGATGTGGCCCCGAAAAGGGCGTAGACCCCGTTGCGGTACCATGAGAACGACCAGGTAAGTCCTGTCAGAGCCATGACCAGCAGGAGCAGCAGCACGTACATGCCTCCGGCAACGTGCAGGTCGTACCGGAAACGATGAGCTCCCTTACTGATAGATATTTTCAGACTGTTTGTCAGTGCTTTGCGGTTTCTGGGCCACCAGACGACGATGCCCGAGACGAGTATGACGACAAAGAGCAGCGTACTCACGCCGACGATGAGTTTACCCACGAAGAGCCCTCCGTCGGGGCGGGCGCTGTCGAACAGCCAGCGGTGCAGCCTGAACATGACCGAGAAAAACGGCGCCCGTTCATTCCGCCCCAACACTTCGCCCGTGTAGGGGTCGATAAACAGCGAGGCCCGCCGCGGCTGCGAGAGCGATACCTGCCAGCTGCGCTGCGGGTCTCCCTGGGCGGTGAGTCCCGTGGCTTCGGTGCCTTCGGGCAGTGTGGCCGCCGCCATCTCCATGAGCCGGTGGGCCGGCAGTGGCGCGGCCTTCACTTCCTTGACATAGTAGAGGTCGTGGCGGCAGAGTTGCATGATTTCGGTCTCGAATACCAGCATGGCTCCCGAGAAACATATCAGTGTGATGATGGCTCCGAAGGGGACCGAGAGCCACAGATGTATATGACGGAAAAATTTTTTCATCTCTTTTATGTTTGAAAAAGTCCTGCCCGACCGTTGAAGGTCCGGCAGGCTCTTCCTGTTTGTGTGTGTAAGAACGTGGTTACGCTCCGATTTACTGCACCGCCAGTTTTCCTACGCCGCTTACCTGGGTGGCTACGATGGTGAGCCCTTTTGTGGCCGATGCCGATGCCGGGTCGATTTTGTAGATGGCCGGATAGTCGTCGGTGGTGGTTACGGCGATATAGACGTTACCGTTCTCGACAAAGGGGGTGTTGCCGAATCCCGAAATGCTGTCGGTCGAGGGCAGTCCCGAAACGAAGGTCAGCGAGCCGGTCGACCCTTTGAAGATGGCCAGGCGGTTGGCCGTCTTGTCCGAGGCGGTGATTTCCTTGTCGTACATCAGCAGCAGGAAGTAGTCGTCGGCAATGAACCAGCTGCGCAGGAAGGCCGCTTCGCGTCCGCTGTCGTCGGTGAGCGCATGGTAGTAGCTCTCGTCAAATTCGCGGGTGGTGGTGTTGATGCGCACCACGCCGGCCGGCAGCGAGGTCTGTTGCAGTTCGCTGGCCATGGTCTTGGCATAGCTCGGCGAGAAGACATAGACATAGCCGTCGTCGGCTTTCCACAGCATCTGGTAGTATTGCGATTTGTTGCGGCCGCAGGCGTAGCTTATCTTGTCGGTCTTGATGAGTTTCTTTCCGGTGAGCGTGTTGTCGTCGAAGATGGCCACCCAACATTCGTCGGGATACTGGGTCCATTGCAGTTCGTCCTTGTCGTAGGCGCCGCTGCCGCTGCCACCCGACTCGGTCTTGATGAGCAAGGCGTAGTCGCCGTCTTTGCGCACCCACTTGTGGGGGTTGCCGTCATCGTCTTTCTGCATGCAGCCATATTGGCTCAGCCCCATGGGCACGGCGGCCGCATATACCGCGTCGCCCACCTGTTCGAGACCTGCCAGTGTTACATACTCACCGTTGCCGAGAAAGTTTTCCGACAGATAGTCCGGATTGCTGGTGTCGTTCGATACCACGTTTTCGTTGTTTACATCGAGATACGAAATCAGGAACGATTGTGGAGTGTAGCCGTTTTCATCGTTCCATTCTGTCGGGCCGTCACCTGTTGATGTAGTCATAATATATTGATTGTAGAAACCATAGGTGGTGAAGCGTTTCAGTTCATACTCCTTGGCCCGCTTGTTCATGTCGAAGGCGGCGTCGAGTGTGAATGATTGGGTTGTCCCTGCATTGCCCTGGTGGTAGTTGAGGGCATAGAGCATCTGGTCGTTGTAGAATACCCAGTAGGTGGCCCCTTCGTTGACCAGCCCCTGAGCCGTGGCCGATACCTTGCAGGAGGGGTCGTCGAGACGGTCGGCCGTGAGCAGGACGTTGGTCGAGTTGCCCGACGCCTCTACGGTTGCGGCTATCACATAGTTGCCTTGTGCTACCTCGGTGAGTGTGCCCAGGGCACCGTTGTTGCTGTTGTTACCTCCGTCGTCGTCGGAGCATGCTGTCAGGCCAGCCCCGGCAAGGGCGAGAAGTCCGGCCATGAAAAAGTGCTTTCTCATTTTTCAGAAATTTAATTTATGATGTTTGTTGATGATATTCGAGTGGTCAGTTGCCGAAGCAGATGCGCACTTTGCCGTAGAAGGCCCGTCCCGCCTTTTGCAGGCTGAAATTGTCGTACAGCCGTTCGTCGGTGAGGTTGCGACATTCCAGGGTGAAGTTGTACCGGCCGTTCTGCATGCTGTAAGTGAGCGTCAGGTTGTGCGAGAACTGGTCGGGCACGACGAAGTCGCTCTTTTTCCCTACGGCCTGCGAGTAGTAGGAGAAGCTGTGCAGGTAGAGATTTTCGTAGCCTATCGTGAGCAGGTTGCCTTTGCCGAAAAGGTCGTGCCAGTAGAAGTTGATGTCGCTGTCGGCAAAGAGGTAGGGCACGTTGGGCATGCGCGAGCGGTAGGCGATGTTTTCGACCTGTTTGCCTGTGCTGCCTATTTGATACTTCTCGTTGTCGCGTACGTCCATCTGCGTGAAGTTGCCTCCGAGGCTGAGCCACTTGTCAAAACTGTACCGGGCCGAGAGGTTGAGCCCTTGCGTCAGGACTTTGCCGTAGTTGATGTAGGTGGCGTTCTCTTTGCCGCCGCTCAGGTCTTGTATGTTGCGCTGTATGTAGTCGCTGGTGTTGCGGTAGACAAAGCCCGCTTCGAGGTAGAGGGTGTGCGCGCCGAAGGTCGGGTTGTAGCTCAGGTTGAGATTGACGTTGTGGCTCTTCTCGGGTTGCAGGGCTACCTGGCCGCTTTCCAGGTCTTCGTCGCCGAAGAGCTCTTCGATGGTCGGCAGCCGGCAGGCTCTCTCGTACGAGGCTTTGGCTTGTAACTTACTGACAATAAAATAGGTGCCTGCCACGCCATATCCCCAGCTGTGGCTGGTGCGGTGGGTGCGCACATAGTCGCTGGCGTTGTCGTCGACGGCCATCGGGCCGGCCACCTGCTGCCGGTAATGCTTTCCGAAGAGCGACAGGTTCCAGTGTTTCGAGGGAGAGAGGCGGTAGGAGAGGCCGGCGATGTTTTTGCGGGTCTCCTTGGCGATGGCGTCGGTGGCCTCCTCTTCGGCCAGCAGCGAGGTGTTGGCGCGACGGAAGGCGTTCCACACGTTGTTGAACGTGAGCAGGTGCATCTGGCCGATGCGGTAGTTGAGAGTCAGGGTCGCGTTGCCGTTGTTGTTGTCCGAGCGGGTGTGCTGGTACGACTGTTCGCCGCGGGAGTTCATCACCTTTTTCTCACCGAGCCAGTTGTATTCATAGCGGGCGGGATCGACATTGAAGGTGGCGTTGCGGTTGTAGTTGGCCGTGAATACGACATCGAGGCCCGGCGTGAAGAGGTCGCGCTTGCTGTATTCGAGCGAGGGCATGAGCGAGTGCCCCCGGCGGTGTTTCTCGCCGAAGACGGTTTTCTGGCGCACGCCGGTCTGTATCTCCTGGTACATGTTGGAGTAGGTGAAGCCGACGAGCAGCCGGTCGGCCCAGGATTTGTTTTCGATGCCGATTTTTGCCACGACGGCTTCGTTGTGGTAGGGGTCGTGAAACCGCTCCACACGTTGGGTCTTCTCAGTATCGAAGTCGGTCGTGCCGTCGGCCTTGAAATGTTTTATCGGGGCATCGACCCGGTAGTTGTTGTCGGAGTAGTTCTGGAACGCCGTGAGTTCATAGACGAAGCCGTTGGCGAGCCGTTGCCCGAAGTTGATGTGCGACTTGTGGGTATTGAACGAGCCGTAGGAGTAGGAGGCATCGACATGCCAGCGCCGGCGTTGGCCGTTAGTTACGATGTTGATGACTCCCCCCAAGGCATCGGTGCCGAATCCTATCGGCACTACCCCTTTATAAACTTCGATGCGGTCGGCAAAATTGATGGGTATGTTGTTCAGCCCGAATGAGCTGCCCACCCCCTCTTGCGGTACGCCGTCGATAAAAATCTTGACGTGTTTTCCGCTGAACCCGTCGAGCGTGATGGCGGTACTCGACCCTACGCCGCCCGATTCGCGCACCTTCACGCCGGGTACTTTGGCCAGCGTGCCGGCCAGGTCGCGGGTCGTGTTGTGCAGCCCCTTGGCGTCGATGGCCACGGCGTTGTAGGCCGAGCGGTTGATGCGGCTCACCCCGTTGGTGCCGGTCACGGCAACTTCGCGCAGCGCCTTGACTTCGGGCTCGACAACGATATCGAGTTTTACCCTCTTGCCGTCGATGATTTCGACCTCCCGCTCTACCGTCTTGTAGCCGAGCGCGGTAATCACCAGCGTGTATTTTCCGGCCGGAGCCTTGATGTGGTAAAGCCCTTCGGGGTCGGTCTGGCAGCCGCGGGGCGACCCTTTGAGGTGGGCGGTGGCAAACGGTATGGCTTCGCCCTGTCGGGTGACGATGCGGCCCGATAGCAGGCCTTTTATTTCGCTGAATACGGGAGTGACGGTTAAGAAAAAGAGGAGGAGAAAACAGAGTTTTTTCGCATTCATTTGCAATGAGGTATAACTTTTTTTTAATCACTGCAAATTTCTGTACAGAATCGCGCTGCGGCAATACCGAAAAAGAGGGATTTCTCTCGGCTGCACTACCTTTATCTTATGAACGAGTGTTTTCTGCCGGTCGGCCGGGAGGTTTGCCGGAGAAAAAAAATCCCGACACATTTCTGTGTCGGGATTCGTATGCTTTGTCGTGAAGACAAAGGGTGATTAGTCTTTCAGCTTGGCCTTGATAAACTCGCGATTGAGACGGGCGATGTTGGTAATCGATACGTTTTTGGGGCATTCGGCTTCGCAGGCACCGGTGTTGGTGCAGTTACCAAATCCCAGTTCGTCCATCTTCAAGAGCATGGCTTTGGCGCGGCGGGCGGCTTCGATGCGGCCTTGGGGCAGCAGAGCGAGCTGGCTCACCTTGGCCGATACGAAGAGCATGGCCGAGCCGTTTTTGCAGGCAGCTACGCAGGCTCCGCAACCGATGCAGGTGGCGGCGTCCATGGCTTCATCGGCATTTGCCTTGGGAATGGGTATGGCGTTGGCATCGGGTACACCGCCGGTGTTGACCGAGATGTAACCGCCGGCTTGCATGATTTTGTCGAAAGCGCTGCGGTCGACCATCAGGTCGCGGATAACCGGAAATCCGGCCGAACGCCACGGCTCTACCGTGATGACGTCGCCGTCGTTGAACTTGCGCATGTGCAGCTGGCAGGTGGTTACATCTTCGTCGGGCCCGTGGGGGTGTCCGTTGATGTAGAGCGAGCACATACCGCAGATGCCTTCGCGGCAGTCGTGGTCGAAAACGACGGGGTCTTCACCGTTGTTGATGAGCTGTTCGTTGAGAACGTCGAGCATTTCGAGGAACGAGCTCTCGGTGGAGATGTTTTGGAGCGAATACTCTTTGAAAGCGCCTTTCTCTTTGGGGCCTTTCTGACGCCAGATTCGGAGCGTTATGTTGATATTTTTTTCCATAATCGTATGCCTATGAGATTATTGTTTGTAATTACGTTGTTGTACCTTGATGGCTTCGTATTTCAACTCCTCTTTATACATGACGGGTTCTTTGTCGTCGCCTTGGTACTCCCAGCAGCTTACATACATATATTTGTCGTCCTGACGCAGAGCCTCTCCATCGGGGGTCTGGTATTCCTCACGGAAGTGTCCGCCGCACGACTCGTTGCGGTTGAGGGCATCGAGAGCCATGAGGTGGCCTATCTCGATGAAGTCGGCCAGACGCAACGCTTTTTCCAGTTCGACATTGAGCGTGTTGGCCTCACCGGGGATATGCACGTTGGTCCAGAATTCTTTCTTCACCTCTTTGATTTTTTCGAGGGCTGTTTCAAGACCTTCTTTGGTGCGGCCCATACCCACAAATTCCCACATGATGTGGCCGAGTTCTTTGTGGATGGAGTCGACCGAACGTTTTCCCTTGATGTTCATCAGCTTGGCGATGCGGGCGTTCACGTCTTTCTCGGCTTGAACAAACTCGGGCAGGCTGGTGCTGAAACGCGGCACGGTGATTTGGTCGGAGAGGTAGTTCTGTATCGTATAGGGCAATACGAAGTAACCGTCGGCCAGACCCTGCATCAAGGCCGATGC
>CAJLYN010000089.1 GCA_905210875.1 uncultured Bacteroides sp.
ACTACAACGAAGAGATGATGCCCAAAGAGATTGCAGCGGGCGACACCCTCTCCTGCATCGTGGGACTGACCAACCCCTACCCCGACACCATCAAGGTAGGCAGCGACAACACACAACTGCTCCTGCTCCTCTCCGACAAGAAACTGAGAAGAGCCGTACCCGTCGACTTACAGGTGGTACTTCCTCCGGCAACCGAAGAGGAGTCGGTTACCGTCATGAAAAAAGTGAAGGTTGCCATACCGGCCGACCTGCCGACACAGAACTACGATTTGGGATTTGCCATACAGCGTGCGCCCCTGACATTCGGATACAATTCGCCCAAATACCGTATAAAAATTCTCTCTGACAAGTAGCGCGATGTTTGTTCAATTCATCAAATTCTGTCTCGTCGGCGGCTCCGGCGTCTTTGTCGACTTCGGCATCACCTGGCTGCTGAAAGAGGTGGCCCGCATCAACAAATATGTGGCCAACTCCATCGGCTTTATCTGTGCCGCCACAAGCAATTACCTGCTCAACCGCATCTGGACCTTCGAGAGCCACGACCCCGAAATCGCCATGCAATACGCGCGGTTCATCGGCATATCGGTCATAGGCCTGCTCATCAACAACACCGCCATCTACCTTTTCAACGACAAGCTGAAACTGAATTTCTACTTCTCCAAACTGCTGGCCATCGGCATTGTTACCTTCTGGAATTTCTTCATGAACTATTTCTTCAACTTTTAAGCGAATATCCGGCAAAGGCAGGGAAAAGCTCCCGTCACAATCGGACCGACACCCGCGTCCCTGCTCCGGTACAGGACATACGGCTCTGACGCTGACACAGAAGGACATACTTACGGTCGATCGCAACCGACGGCCGACACACATCGATAGAAAAGAGAGATAGAGATAAAAAAGAAGAGAAAAACTCAGCGCACATCGAGAGTCGTGAGCAGGCGCTCATACTCCGCGAGCATTGCCTCGTGCAACTTGTCGACCAACGGATAGTCGACCTCCACCCCCTCGGGCTGCATCAGTTGCACCGCACGGCGCTCTTTACGGGTCTGCTCCACCTCAAAGAAGAACGGATGCATCACCAGCGTCATGTGGGTGTGTGTGTCGTAGAGGCAGAGCGTATAATCGACCGACAGCCGCAACGAGGGCGTGGCGTATGACGCTTTCAGAAAGGCCTGAGGTGAAATCATCGGCGCCAACAGCATCGAGACCACCTGCTTCTCTTTTATACCCTTGACAACATCGGGATAACCATACATCTGGGTATTGACCCGGGTATAGGCCAAGTAGCGTGTGCGGGCGGGATAAGAGGCCAGCGAATCGGGCGAGATAAAAACGTTCTGCCGCAACGAAGAGACGAGTGAACGCGAGCGGGACAAAGCCGAGGGAAAATCTCTGAGCAGGAACATCTTCGACGAGTCGGGCGAGACCACCCCCACATACTCGACACAAGGCTCCACGGGCCGACAGGCCTTGGCCTTGGTGTTGCGGCGAGCTGCCGTCGCCTCTCCGGTGAAGAGCAGCGACAGTATCAGTACGATGATGGCGACAGGTCGCATAGGCACAGATGATTACGATTTTTGGAGCAGCGCTACGGCATAGGCCGATATGCCCTCTTCACGTCCGGTGAATCCCAACTTCTCAGTGGTCGTGGCCTTGATGGAGATATCGTCGGGCTCGATGCCCATGACACAGGCCAAGGTCTCCTGCAT
This sequence comes from uncultured Bacteroides sp., assembly GCA_905210875.1. Lineage (GTDB taxonomy): Bacteria > Bacteroidota > Bacteroidia > Bacteroidales > UBA11471 > Caccoplasma. The sequence continues at coordinate 1,710 of CAJLYN010000089.1, forward strand.
GCGGGGTATGTGCGGATTGAGCTTGGGGCGTTCGGCGCACACGGTAACATCGATGTTGCCTATTTCGTAACCATGCTCCCTGATGAGCCGCACGGTATCGCGCAGCAATATCTTGCTGTCGATGTTTTTATACTCCGCCGCCGTATCGGGAAAGTGAAAACCGATGTCGCGCATTGCCGCCGCCCCCAGAAGGGCATCGCACACGGCATGAATCAGCACATCGGCATCGGAGTGTCCCAACAAGCCAAGCGTGTGGTCGATGCGTATGCCACCCAGCCACAACTCCCGGCCTTCGACCAGCCGGTGTACGTCAAAACCCATTCCTACACGTATCTTCATCGGCAAACGCATTAGCGGCGGCGACGACCTATGAGGTCTTTAATGCCGTCCATATCAAACGAGAGGGTAAAACGCATCGTCTGGTCGAGCGGACTGCTTTGGGCCGTAGCCAACACATAGGCCGCATCGAGCGAAAATACATTAAGCGAAAAACCGGCTCCGAAAGTGGCATACTGGCGATTACCCTTGTACTTGTTTTCATAATAGTAACCGGCACGCACAAAGAAACGGCGGTTGTAGGAGTATTCAAGACCGGTCGAGAAATAAATCTCCTGCAACTCTTCCTTGAATCCGCCGGGAGCGTCGGAAAAAGACTTGAAGATACCCGATATGGAACCGGTATTGTTGAAGTCTTCTTTCGCCCGATTGTAGGCCTCGGTATCATACTGTTCATACCCGTCGCTATCGATATAGGTATAGTCGCTCTGGCGGGGAGCCGCCGGCACCAGCAACTTGTTGGCGTCGAAGTTGATGGAAAGTGTGTTGTAGGCGTAAATCGGGAAGAGGAACGAGAAGCCGAGGCGCAGGTTGGTAGGCAGGAAAGAACTGTTGGTACCTCCGTCGTAAGAGACTTTCGAACCGATGTTGGAGATGTTGAATCCCCACGAGAACTGACATTCGCTACGCCCGATGATGGGATAGACCGTCTGGTACCCCGAAATGTCGGCGGCAAAGGCAGCGGCGCCCGACATATCTTCGGCCGACGAAAGACCGCCAAAGCCCATGTCGGAGTAGATGAACCGGAAAACCACACCCATCGAGAACGACGACGACAACTTGCGGGAATAACCCAGGTCAAGTGCCATCTCATAGGGGTTGACGGTATTCTGCAAGGTACCGGAGTTGTCGTAGGTTGGCACCGAACCGAGCGAGAAATAACGCAACGATGCGCTCAGAGCCTGCAAGTCGTTACCGCCGAACTTCCAGTAACCGGCCACATAAGCCAGGTTGATATCGTTCACCAGTTTGCGCAGCCACGGGGTGTACGACACCGAAACACCGGCACTGCTGAACGCGAAGGCATATTTCGACGGGTTCCAGTACTGCGAGTTCACATCGGGGTCGGTAGCCGCTCCCAGGTCACCCATCGAACCACCGCGGGCATCGGGTGCGATATTGAGCGTGGTTACACCGGTGGTAATGGGGTTGAACATGTCTTTTCCATCGCCATCGGCAAGAGCAGGAAGGGCCAGGAATGACCACATTCCCGCACAGAACAGATATTTTATCGAATGTTTCATATTTCGTTGAGAGCTTGTCAATATGTAAATAACTTCACTTTTACGGCGTTTATTGTGGTGTAACAATGATTTTTTGCGTTTTTGTAGCTTCGCTACTTCCGTTAACAGAGATAATGGCCCGATAGAGATAGACGCCATCGCGCACACGACGGCCGGCGTTATCGGTAAGGTCCCAGACGATGGGCGACGAAACCCACATATCCGACATGGCGGTCTGCTCGACATTCCACACCTCGCGGCCCGACCAGTCAAATATCGACAGCTTGATGGTCATCAACATACCGGGACGGTCGTGGCGCAGATAAAAACGTGCCACGTCGCTCACCGGGCTCTTCTCGGGATAGAGGCTGTAAATCTGAGGTTTCAGCCCCCGCTGCACGGCAAACTGCAAGGTACGCGACGACGAGTTGCCCTCGGTATCCCACACGGTAAAGCGCAACGAATGTTTGCCGTCGGTCAGAGTAGGCAGTTCATAGTAGACGTCGCCCAGGCCGAAAGCTCCGGCTGCCGGCTCGAAATAGGCATTGACGACATACTCCTGCTTGGGATCGTCGTCGACACACACCGTCATATCATGACCGAGCCCGATACCTGAGATGTTGATGCCCGAGGCGTCTTCGACACGAGCCACAAAAAGAGGGGTCTCGTTCACCTTGTCGCCCTCGACAAAGTCCGACGAATTGAGATACATGTAATGAATCTGCGGGCCGTCATAGTCGGCGTCGACATCGTTGTCCATACCGCCGATGACAAAGTGGCTGTTCACCCCCTGGGCCTCCCGGCCGGCGGCATCGCAGGCATAGAGATTGAACAGGCCCGGCTCGTTGGAGTAGTTCAGCTCTTTCGGCATCTTGAAGGTAAACTCAAATTCACCGCCGCGCACCGAGTCGCGCCCGGTGTAGAGCAGATTGTCTCGCGTATAGAAAGTATAGGGAATAATCTCGCCGTTGTCGTTTCCATTACCCCCGGTAACCACCTCACGCTCGGAGTCGTACAGGCGGGGATAAATCAGTCCGTCGAAATCGGTGATGCGGGTATTCGCAGCCGTCTGCACCTCGCCCTTGACCGTTACCCACGCGCGGGCTTCGAGTCGCAGGCTGTCGGCCTCGACCTCCGAAAGCAGGGTATCGTTGATGGCCGTTACCGCCATCTTGTACGAGGGAGCGTTGAGGCGCAGGGCCGGGTCGCCGAGCAGGATATAGTTGAGCTTGTTCATGAGCACATCGTTGGCATTGCTGGCGACGCTGTTTTTCCCACGACGCACCACATCGCCCAACCGCACGAGGTGCCCGTCGGCTTCGCGGTCGAAAAGATGTTCGACAATCGCCTTGTTGATGTAGCCGTTGGCGTGGATATATACCACACGCGTCGTCGAAATAAGTGCAATGCCTCCGCCCTGAGTATTGAGGAAAAGTTCCTCACCGCCCGAGTTGGAGCGGTCGTCAAAGCGGCTGAAATCGCAGGTGGCCGTAATCCACAGCGGCAGACGCGAGACATACATGTTGGAGATGTCGCTCCATTCGAGAATCTTCTCGGCCGTCCACCCCTTGGTGCTGCCGTGGCCCACGTAGTTGATGGCCAACAGTCCGTCGCGTTTCAGCAGATTGAGCATCTGGCTTTTGGCATCGGGATAAGTTGCTCCCGTAGCCGCACTCACCCGGTTGTAGGCATCAATATAGAGTTTATGTAAAAAGAATTCCGGATTTTTGGTTTCAAGAATTTCGGCCAGGTCTTCACTCTGAGACATGTGCACACCGGAGTTTCCGTCGTCGGCCACCAGACAGATGTCGTTTTTCCAATATCCGTAGTCGGTATTGGTGGCATAGGCGATAATCTTGTCGACCATGGCCGAAGCCTCGACCTTGGTACGCACAGGAATACGACCTATTCCAAGATCAAGCGTCGCCCGGTAGAGGTCGGAACCTTCGTTGTCGTGCAGGAAGCCGAAATAGTCATCGCTCACAAAATTGTTTTGCTCGTCAATGCTCTCATCGCCTTGAAAGGTAAGCAGGAAAGGGTATGAGGCATACGCGGCCCACTCCTGCGTCACCCGGCGGTTGTCGTAACTGCCATCGCCGAAAAGCAGCAGATAGCGCGGCCGCTGCGATTCGTCACCGCCGGCCCGGTCGTAAAACATCTTCATGAAACGGCGTATGGCCGTAGCATCAGGTGTACCCGACGAGAATTCGTTATAAATATGGGTCGGCTGCACCACCTGATAAGAGAGCGAGTCGTGTGCAAGATGAAACTCTCCCAGGCGCACCGCCTCATCGCGGAAAAGCGATGGCGCCACAATCACAAAGTCGACCTGCGGAAGGGCGTGCAGGTTTTGGTTGGCAACCGTCCCCTCTAACTGGGGCGAAGGGAAAGATGCCGCCGGGTCGAAGGCCACATATTCACGCAGGGCCGTCTGCCGAGGGACAAACGATATCACACCATCGGCGTGTTCGACCGCAATCTCGCGGGGAGCATAGGGAATGGTTACGTCCCACACGCGGGGAGAGGCAACGCCCCCATCGCCAATTTCATAGCGCAGCCGCGAGGTGGCCGCCGAGCGGTGACGGAACGCCACATAGCCGTCGTAGAGGCGCAACTCGCGCTCCATGTTGAGAAGTATATAGTCGAGATAGGCTGCCGAGGCGCCGTTTCCGTCGAAAAGGACACGCACTACATCGGGGTCTTGCTCGTTGCGCACAAAAGAGTATTGAATCTTGGCCTCAACGCCACATTCATAAGTCTGCCCGTCGGCGTCGAGAATCGGCGCGATAGTGGCATTCTTTGTCTCCCCTCCATTAATCTGCACCGAGACTGTCGATGCCGAAGAGGTCGACTTGGCCAGGAATACGACCTCGGCCGTTACCGGGGTGGTGGTGATACCCGGCATATCGAACGAGAATTCCCTCCACGACTGGTAGAGAAAGTCTTCGCCGTAAAAGTTGCGCCCCATGCGTCCGGGACTCACCAGCTCCTGCTCGTGCAGCACCCGGTCGTGAAAAGTGTTTACCGTGAGTGATGCCGCCGACGAAGACGAAGCCTCCACCTCGGGCGAGGCGGGTGTCTCTGTCAGCTGTGTGAGGAAATAGTAGCCATACATCGAGTAGGGATTGCGCGTGCGCACAAAACGGCTGCTGCTCACCCCCCACGAGAGTACGCCCTGGCCGTAGAATAGGAGCTTGTTGCCGGTGTGCAAAACGGGTACCTGAGGCAAGTCGTCGACATAGGGTTGGGAAAAATCTTCGGACAGCATGGCTCCGCCATAACCGAAGACGGCCACATGCGAAGGGTCGGAGAAGCCATACTCGCGCAACTGGTCGTAGGTAAGCTGATAGATGCCCGTCTCGTCGACGCGTATCTTTACCCACTGCCCCTGCGCCAGACGCGACGAGGCAGCATATTGTTCGGCTCCCTGCGCGGTAACCGTCAGGGAGGTCAACTGCGCCCAAATAAGGAGAATGGCAAAAGCAATATAATTTCTCATACGTTCATCTCTCGGTCGTTACCGGAGCGGCCTGGTCAGCGAACGTGGAAATCGAGCAGCGGACGGTCGCCCAGGAAGCCCTGCAAGTGGTCGCCTATGGCCACCGGGCCCACCCCCTCGGGGGTACCTGTAAAGAGCAAATCGCCCATACGCAACGTATAGAATCGACTGATGTAGGCGATAATCTCATCGATGGGAAATATCATGTCGGCGGTGTGGCCCCGCTGCACCTCATTCCCGTTGATGCGCAAAGAGATGTACTGGTCCTGCACCCCTCGGGTAAGCTCCTCGACCGGGACAAAATCGCCGACAACGGCCGAGCCGTCAAAGCCCTTGGAAATCTCCCACGGAGAGCCTTCGGCCCGCAGACGGGCCTGCAAGTCCCGTGCGGTAAAATCGATGCCGACGGTTACCGCGTCGTAGTACCGATGGGCAAAACGGGGGGCGATATTTTTTCCCAGGCGCGATATACGCACTACCAGCTCGGTCTCATACTCGACACGTTCCGAAAACGGCGGCAGAAAAAACGGCTTCCCGTCTTTGAGCAAGGCCGTATCGGGTTTCATGAAAAGAACCGGCTCCTGAGGTAATAACGCACGATTCATCTCTTTATTGTGGTTGAGGTAGTTCCACCCCACTGCAAAAATCTTCATGTCTCTGTTTTTGAAAATAGGATTCGACACGGCAGGAATATTGCCCGCCGGGTTGCCGGTTACTTTCCCAGCGTATGGTTCAGACGGTTGAACATCACCGCCAGATGGGCATATATCGACGTATTCTGCACCACGATGTCGTCGGGAGTCTTGATGCGGTAGGGGGTAAAATTCCAGATGGCACGCACCCCGCCAGCTATCATGTCGTTACAGGCCTCCTGGGCACGGTCGACCGGCACGGTGAGAATGCCGATGCAGGCATCGAGCTCGCCCTGCAAACGGGGGAAGTCGGCGACATCGTACACGGGTATGCCGTTGATGCTCGTACCGATAATCGAACGGTCGACATCGAATCCCGCAACGACGTTCATGCCATACTGTGCCAGTCCTGTATCCTGCAACAGCGCCGCACCCAGACTTCCTACTCCGAAGATGACCGCCTTGTGCTTCTCGCCGAAACCCAGAAACTGTTCCAGCGCATCGACCAGCGGCCCCACTTCGTAGCCCACGCGGGTCTTTCCCGAGATATTGATAAACGACAAGTCTTTCGCAATTTGGGAGGCATCGACATTAATCTCTTTCGAAATCTGTGTCGACGAAACATACTCCACCCCTTTGTCGCGCAGCAGCTTGACATAGGCCAAATACCACGGCAGACGCCGCAACGAAGGTTCGGGCAGACTCATGGATGTCCTCGAATTTCCGATGGCCATTTCTTTTCTATTGTTTTTTCGCGCCACAAAATTAGTGTTTTTTTTGGCAAACTGCACATTCCGCACTAAATTTGAGGGGATTATTCCTTTGTGTAACCAACTTGTTTGCCGCCAACAACTCTCTCACCATGAGCAAAAACAACGACTGGAAAGAACGTCTCAACATCGTCTACTCCACCAATCCCGACTTCGCCTACCAGACCGAGGAGGAGG
>CAJLYN010000090.1 GCA_905210875.1 uncultured Bacteroides sp.
GATGTAAATTAATCGTCTGTGTCGGTAGAGAGTATTTTACTTAATTTGTGGCGGTCAAGCAGTTGCAGTCCTTGTGAAGAGTAAGTAATGATGCCTTCGTCGCTAAGCTCGTTGAGAGCCGTCATGAAGACCGAACGTTGTACCCCGAAAAAGGTATAAAGGTCTTTCAGTTTGCAGATAATCTGCACGTCGGTAGCGTTGCGCTGCGTGAAACTCAGAATCCAGAAAGCCAGCCGCTCCTTGACACTGCCCGATGAGAGAGCCAGAAAAGTTTCAAGGCTTTTTTGTGAATATCGGGAAAGAATATTCAGCAGGTTGATGATAAAAATGGGGCTTTGTTGAATGAGAGCAACAAAAGATTGTTTGTCAATCTGCATGATACCGCAAGTCTCTTTGGCGGTTACTTCGCTGGGATAGGTGGTGTTACGGCCGAAAAGATGGTTGGGGTAGAGTATGTCGGGGGCATGCAGGGTTTCGGTTACGCGGATTTTTCCGCTCATGTTCTTTAATTCCGAACGGGCGCTACCCGATACAATGAATTTCATGTGCGTGCACTCTTCTCCGCGGTGTGCGATGACTTCATTGTCTTGGTATTTTAAGAAATGAAAGCGGGTTTTTTCTATTATTTCCGATATCTTTACACGGTTTACCCCCTGAAATAGAGGTAATTGTAGTAAAACGTCATACATGCTGTCCATATTTTCCACGTTTAATAATTCAAAAATAAGAAGAATTATTCAAATCTCTACCGAATAAACATAAAATCAAATTCTTTGTTTAGAAACAATTGTCTTCTTTCTTTTTTCTTAACTTTGCTGTCGATGTCAAATTAACCTAAACATCTATGCTATGGAACAGTCTGCGTTTTACTTTGACTTGCAGGAAATAGTAAGTGCATTTGTTGTGCTTTTTGCCGTGATTGATGTAACGGGGCTCCTGCCTGTGTTTATCGATTTTCAGAACAAGGGAATGAAAATATCCCCGGCCAAGGCTGCGATATATTCCCTGATAGCCTTTGTCGCCTTTCTTTTTGCAGGAAATGCCATCTCGCAACTTTTTCAGGTCGATATCTCTTCGTTTGCCGTAGCCGGTTCTTTGGTGATATTTGTCATGGCCATTGAAATGATATTCGGGGTAGAGATATTTCGCAACGATGGCCCCGGCGGGTCGGCCACGCTGGTACCTATAGTCTTCCCGTTGATAGCCGGTGCCGGATCATTTACCGCTCTGCTTTCATTGAGAGCTCTATACAGCTTGCCCGACATTCTTATAGCGCTGGTACTGAATATTATTATTGTGTATTTGGTGTTGCGTTATGCCTTTTTGGTTGAGAAGGTTTTTGGAAAGGCATTTGTCTATGTGTTGCGAAAATTGTTTGGTATTATCCTGTTGGCCATTTCGGTGCGAATGTTTGTGAGCAATCTTACCAAACTGCTCGAATCGTTTACCTCCCAGCAATGATGAAAAACTTGTTTTACTCAATTTATAAAGAAGACAAAAAGCAAGCCGAGAGATACCCGGCCTGCTTTTTGTCTTTTTGGAGAGAAAAAAGGTCTTTTCAAGCACCAATTTTCGTTCAAAAATAACAAGAAAAATGTAAATATCCAATTTATAAGGGAATTTTTTTCTGGTTAAGATAAAAATATAGGAATTTGTTATTTGTCAATTAAATATCTCTGGTAAAAATTTGGAATATTGAAAATCATATTATATATTCGGAAGTCACAAACATGGAACTCTATATAATATTTTGAAATAAGATATGAGCTATTTGAAGTTTGATAAAAACATAATGACCAATTTGTCGCAATCTCTGCCCAAAGAGATGCTGCGAACCAATCGGTCGGGAGCTTACCATTGTACGACGATTGTCGATTGCAATACCCGGAAGCAACATGGATTGTTGGTAATTCCCATTCCCGAGATGGACGATGATAATCATGTGTTGCTTTCCTCATTCGACGAGACCGTGATACAGCATGGTGCGCCCTTCAATCTGGGGCTGCACAAGTATCAGGGCGATTGTTTCAGCCCCAATGGTCATAAGTATATCCGTGAGTTTACGTGTGAGACGGTACCCCAGACCACGTATCGGGTGGGCGGTGTGATTTTCGCCAAGGAGAAAGTCTTTATTTCGCACGAAAATCGTATACTTATCCGTTATACCTTGCTCGATGCTCATTCCGAGACGACTTTGCAGTTCCGCCCGTTTCTTGCATTTCGCAATGCCAACTCTCTTGTCATAGCCAATGATAAGCTCAACGGGCATTACGATGTGGTTGAGAACGGCATCAGTTGTTGTCTTTACCCCGGGTATCCCACACTGTACATGCAGTTTAACAAGCCGGTGGAATTTGTTTCTCAGCCCAATTGGTATAAAGGTATCGAGTATATCAAAGACCAGGAGCGTGGTTACGATTACAAGGAAGACCTTTATGTGCCCGGTTATTTTGAGCTCCCCATCAAGAAAGGCGAAAAGATTATCTTCTCGGCCGGAACGAGCGAGATAAAGACCCGTTCGCTCACCTCACTGTACACCAAGGAGATGGGGGTGCGTACAAGCCGTACCAGCTTTTACAACTGCTTGAAAAATTCGGCCCAGCAATTCTATTACAAGCGGGGCAACGAAAATTATCTGTTGGCCGGCTATCCGTGGTTCAAGGTGAGTGCTCGCGATATGTTTGTTGCTCTGCCCGGTTGCACCTTGGCAATCGACGATGTTGAAATGTTTCACGACATCATGGCAACCTCTCAGAAGGCGCTCCGCAAGTGGATGGAGCAAGGCGAGCGCGACACCGTGATAAAAGACATTGACAAGCCCGATGTGCTGTTGTGGGTTGTTTGGGCCTTGCAACAGTATGCCAAGATGGTGTCGGTCGATGAGTGTCGTGCCCGTTATGGAAAATTGATTGTTGACATGGTACAGGCCATCATGAAGGGAAAAATAACCAATCTCTTCTTGCAGGACAACGGTCTGTTGTATGCCAACGGCCGGGAAACCCCCATTTCGTGGATAGATGCTGTCGATGCAGCGGGGCACCCGATAACTCCACGCACGGGATACTTGTCGGAATACAATGCGTTGTGGTATAATGCCCTGATGTTTACGGCCGAGCAGATTCTTGTCGAGCCGGAGAAAGTGGCCTTGGCCGACGGTCTGAGAAATCTCGCATCGAAGACGGCGGCATCGTTTAAGGAGATGTTTCTCAATGACTATGGCTATCTGTTTGACTATGTCGATGCCAATTTCGCCGATTGGAGTGTGCGCCCCAATATGCTGTTTGCCCTCTCTCTCGACTATTCTCCACTCGAAAAGAGTGAGCGGAAAAAAGCCCTCGATGTGGTTACACGAGAGTTGCTCACCCCCAAGGGCATACGCACGCTCAGCCCCAAGAGCCACGGATACTCTCCTATCTATGTGGGGAATGAAGAGCAACGAGCCCGTTCGTATTTTCAAGGGCCGGCCAGGCCTTGGCTTATGGGAGCTTATGCCGATGCCTATCTTAAACTCTTTGGCATCAGCGGCGTTTCTTTCTTGGAACGTATGCTCATCGGGTTTGAAGAGGAAATGTCGAACACCTGCATCGGTACCATCTCTGAACTTTTCGATGGAAATCCCCCATATTCGGGTCGCGGCGGTATAAGCCTAGCGGCAAACGTGGGTGAGATATTGCGTGTCGTGCGATTGTTGAAAAAATATAACCATATATAAGTAGAAAAATTTAAATCTTGAAAAACACATGAAAGCACTCATGTTTGGCTGGGAATTCCCCCCGCATATCTTGGGAGGTTTAGGTACGGCGAGCTATGGCCTGACAAAGGGTATGGCCGAGTGCGGCGATATGGATATTACCTTTGTCATACCCAAACCCTATGGAGACGAAGACAAAAGCTTTGCTCACATCGTCGGTGCAGGAAATACACCGGTTGTGTGGCGCGACGTCTCTTGGGAGTATGTGGCCGGTCGTCTCGGTTACTGCATGAATCCGCAGGAATATTTCGATTTGAGAGACCATATTTATGCCGATTTTAATTATTTGCATACCAACGACCTCGGGTGCATCGAGTTTTCGGGCCGTTATCCCGATAACCTCCTTGAAGAGATAAACAACTATTCGATTGTAGCCGGTGTGATAGCTCGCACCTATCCGTGTGACATTATCCATTCGCACGACTGGCTCACCTATCCGGCCGGCATTCATGCCAAGCAGGTTACCGGAAAACCGTTGGTCATTCACGTTCATGCCACCGACTTCGACCGAAGCCGCGGCAATGTCAATCCCACGGTATTTGCCATAGAAAAAGATGGCATGAATTGGGCCGACCACATCATTACGGTGAGCAACCTTACCCGCCGTACAGTGATAGAGAAGTATGGTATAGACCCTTCGAAGGTAACGACCGTGCACAATGCCGTAGAGCCCCTCAGTCCCGAAATTTTGGCTATACAGGTGCCTCGTAATCCCAAGGAGAAGGTGGTTACCTTTCTGGGACGCATTACCATGCAGAAGGGGCCGGAATATTTTGTCGAAGCAGCCGCGCAGGTTTTGCGCAAGACCAATCACGTGCGCTTTGTCATGGCCGGTAGTGGCGATATGATGAACAAGATGATATGTCTGGCTGCACAACGTAATATCTCCGACCATTTCCATTTTACCGGTTTTTTGCGGGGAAAGGAGGTCTATGAAATGCTCAAGGCCAGCGATGTGTATGTCATGCCGTCGGTATCGGAGCCCTTTGGCATATCGCCGCTTGAAGCCATGCAGGTAGGCGTGCCGTCGATTATCTCCAAGCAGTCGGGTTGTGCCGAGATTCTCAATCATGTCATCAAAATTGACTATTGGGATGTGCAGGCAATGGCCGATGCCATCTATTCCATCATTACCTATCCGGCCATGTATCGGCAACTCAAAGAAGAAGGCAAACGCGAGGTCGATGGGATTAAGTGGGTAAATGCAGGCCGAAAGGTCATCGATATTTACCACAAAGTCATGCAACGATAATGAATGTCCTTGTTTTGAAGAAATAAAAGATTACAACCTATATGAAAACCATCTGTTTCTATTTTCAGATTCACCAGCCGTTCAGGCTGAAACGTTATCGCTTCTTCGATATCGGTAACGACCACTATTACTACGACGATTACAACAACGACGAGATTATTACCCGCATTGCCCATCGTTCGTACCTGCCGGCCAACCAGACGATTCTTGAAATGATAAAGAACTCCAACGGTAAGTTCAAGGTGGCATTCTCCATCTCGGGTGTGGCTCTCGAACAACTTGAAATCTATGTGCCTGAGTTTATCGATTCGATGAAAGAGTTGGCGCGTACCGGTTGCGTGGAGTTTCTCTCCGAGACCTATGCCCATTCGCTGGCTTCGCTGCGTGACCCCGAGGAGTTTGCCTTGCAGGTCAAGGAGCATGACGACAAAATCGAAGAGCTCTTCGGGCAGCGCCCCAAAGTGTTCCGTAACACCGAGTTGATATACTCCGACGAGATAGCCTGCATGGTGGCCGATATGGGTTTCAAGGGCTGCATCACCGAGGGTGCCAAACACATTCTCGGGTGGAAGAGTCCCAATTACCTCTATTGTTCCACGGCTGTGCCCAAGTTGAAACTGCTGCTCAAAAACTACAAGCTGAGCGACGATATCACCTTCCGCTTCTCCAACTATGAATGGAACGAATATCCCCTCACGGCCGACAAGTATATGGGCTGGATCAACTCGATACCCGAGACCGAGCAGGTTGTGAATCTGTTCATGAATTACGAGACGCTGGGTGAGTTGCAACCCCGTGAGAGTGGTATCTTTGAGTTTATGAAGGCACTTCCTCACTTTGCCGAGCAGATGGGCATCACCTTCTCTACGCCTACGGAGGTCATATCCATGCTTAAACCGGTCGATTCGCTCTCGGTGAGCTATCCTATCTCTTGGGCCGATGAGGAACGCGATACCAGTGCCTGGCTGGGTAACCTCTTGCAAAATGAGGCTTTTGACAAGCTTTACTCTGTGGGAGAGCGTGTACGCTTGTGCGACGACCGTCGACTCAAACAGGACTGGCATTATCTGCAAACCAGCGACCACTTCTACTATATGTGCACCAAGTTCCTGGCCGACGGTGCCATACACAGTCATTACAGCCCATACGACTCGGCCTATGAGGCGTTTACCAACTATATGAATGTGCTGAGCGATTTTATTGTGCGGGTGCAGGAGCAATATCCCTACACGATAGAGAACGAAGAGCTCAACTCTCTCATTACAACCATTCGTAATCAGGCTGCCGAGATAGATGTCTTGAAGAAGGAATTGAAAATCGCCCGGGAGGAACATGCCGCCAAACGTGCTGCGTCAACCAAACAGCCGGCCAAGACGTCAACGCGGAAAACTGTGGCCAAGAAGACCGAATAAATTACTTAATCTTATCCTCCTAATATGTTTTATTCCAAGAAAGGCCGTCTCAGTCGAGGCGGCCTTTTACTTTTGCTATGTTTTGGGTAGGGTGCGGTATTCAGGTGAGGGACTCGCGGTCGAGGTAGAGATAGTCGTAGTGTACCAGAGGTTTGGCTCCCTTCTTCCCAATGAGTGTACGGGCCTTTTCGCTGTCGCAACCGACGCGTCCCACCCCGATGGGTTGTCCCTGGGGCGAGAAAATGCGCACGATGTCGTCTTTCTCGAAGTCGCCCCTTACCTCGGTCACGCCTATGGGCAGCAGACTCACAGCCCGGTGCGAGAGCAGTTGCTGAGTGGCGCCGGCGTTGATGTGCAACTCGCCTTTGGCAAAGCCTTCGGAGTGGGCAATCCACTTCTTGACACTTGATGTCGACTTTGTGGCCGGCAGGAACCGGGGGCAGAGAATGTTTTCGCCGTTGTCGAGCAGGTCGATGAGTATGTTGTCGCGTTTGCCGTTGGCGATAATCACCTCGATACCCTCCTGTGCCACCTTGCGGGCGATGTTGCACTTGGTGAGCATTCCCCCCCGGCCGAAAGAGGACTTGCCGGTCTGTATGTATTTCGACAGTTCGGCGCGGCTGTCGGCGGCAATTTCGGTAATGACATGGCTGCCGGCTTCACCGGGTTTCCCGTCGTAGATACCGTCGATGTTGCTGAGAATGATGAGGGCTTCGGCTCCCATCATGGTGGCAATCATGCCCGAGAGTTCATCGTTGTCGGTGAACATCAGTTCGGTTACCGACACCGTGTCGTTTTCGTTGACAATGGGTATCACACCGTTTTCGAGCATCACCTCCATGCAGTGTTTCTGGTTGAGATAGTGGCGGCGTGTGGCAAAACTCTCTTTCATGGTGAGCACCTGGCCGCAGGCAATGCCGTGTTCGCGGAAGAGTTCGTAGTAGCGGTTGATGAGTTTGGCCTGGCCCACAGCCGAAAAGAGTTGTCGGGCCGATACGGCGTCGAGTTTCCTGTCGTGCTCGATACCCAGCTCGCTGCGGCCCACGGCTCCCGAGGAGACGAGAATGACTTCGATGTGGCGGCGGCGCACCTCGGCCACCTGGTCTACCAGTGCCGAGATGCGGGTAACGTCGAGGGTGCCGTCGGGACGGGTAAGTACGTTACTGCCGATTTTTACCGTGATGCGTTTGTAGGCGGGCATGCGGTGGAAGATTAATGGTTGGATTTCTCTCGTATCTCGACCCGGCGTATCTTCCCGCTGATGGTCTTGGGCAGTTCGTCGACAAACTCTACGATGCGGGGGTATTTGTAGGGGGCGGTTACTCGTTTTACATGGTCCTGAATTTCCTTGGCCAACTCGTCGCCGGCCCGGTCTTTATATTCTTTTGCCAAGACGATAGTGGCTTTTACCACCTGGCCGCGTATCTCGTCGGGTACGCCGGTGATGGCACACTCTACTACGGCGGGGTGGGTCATCAGGGCACTCTCTACCTCAAACGGGCCGATGCGGTAGCCCGACGATTTGATGACGTCGTCGGCACGTCCCACAAACCAGTAGTAGCCGTCTTCGTCGCGCCAGGCCACGTCGCCCGTGTAGTAGATGTTGTCGTGGTAGGCTTCGTGCGTCTTTTCGGGGTCGCGGTAATACTCTTTGAAAAGTCCGATGGGTTTGCCCTTGTCGGTGCGGATAACGATTTGCCCCTGTTCCCCCTCCTCGGCCGCTCGGCCGTCGGGCGTAAGCAGGTCTACGTCGTATTGCGGGTTGGGAATACCCATTGAGCCAGGTTTAGGTTCGACCCACGGGTAGGTGGCGATGGTGAGGGTGGTCTCGGTCTGTCCGAAGCCCTCCATGAGTTTGATGCCCGTGATGCGGTAGAACTCTTCGTAGACCTTGGGGTTGAGAGCTTCGCCG